>CAZRIQ010000006.1:0-11946 GCA_964600175.1 uncultured Melioribacter sp.
TTTTTCTGTATTGTAGAAAATTTTTGTTTCTAAGCGAATCGAGATCAACCACATCTTCCGAATTATCCGGTCTAATCACCTTTATTTGGGGAAGAATATTAGCACTTATATCCGCCGTAGCCGGTTGTCCGGCAGTTATTGTTTCCTGGGCTTTTGTTTTTGAACTTAAGTAGAAAACAATTTTGTTGATCAACGGTGGGAAAATTGATCTAAGCGGGAAGTTAGACCAACCCAACACAGGTGCACAATCGAACAAAAGAATTCTTCCGTTGCCGGGTTTATATTCGCTGAGAAAAGATGAATTATCGATTAACGAGATAATTGAAGTTCCTCTGTTCTGCGGGTTGATCTTAAAGTAATAATAAATCTCAGGTGAGTTTATCTGCCGTTTCTCATCGGTCTGGAATAATTCGTTGAATAGAGGATGTTCAAAATCGATCTTGTCAAACGATGTTGGGTTGCTGTACGAATTAAAATTTCCAACCGCATTTGTCGGTATACCAACATTCAAGTTGGAACAAAACGATCTGAAATTATCAATCACACTTTTCGACGATGGAAAAACAACAAGCCCACCTCCACTTTGAACGTAGGAATTAATCCTTGATACGTCCTGTATTCCTTGCGAACCGACAAGGAAAACCACATCGTATTTTGTTAAGTCTAGATAAGCCGATTGTGAATTTGGTTTTTCGGTAATGGTAAGATTATCCAATCCGCTCAAAGCAAGTTTAATAAACTTCGAATCTTCAGCATCGGGAGAAAGAATTAGGATATTTATTTTTTCCGGGACGAATATCCCGACAAATCTTTTGTTGTCGTTCTGTATATCGTCGTCTTCCAATAGAACTTCGGCTTCAATCAACCCGGTTTGGTCAAGCGTTGTTTCGAATGTAATTTTTTGTGTTTCACCTTCTTTAAGATTTACTCCTTGCTGCGCACTTCGCTTCCCGTTGAGATACAACGATGCAATTGTATTGTTGATCGCCTGATCGGAATAATTAGTTACTGCTGCCGTAAAACTAATTGCACTGCCTTTTTGAAATATTTGATTGTTAACTGTGAAGTCTGTAACTGCAAGATTTGAAATATCTTTCTTCGGGAAATTGAAATAGTACAACCTTGTTTTTGTATCAAAGGTTTTAGAGAGATCGGACAACTCATTCTTGGTGTTATAAATTCTTGATTTCTGCAAATCACTAATTACATAGACCTCCTTGTTAAAATTTTTCGATTTGGAAAGAATCTCGGACGCCTTGATTAATGCATTGTCGATTGTTCCGCTGAAATCTGAAATAGAAGCGTCGTCGATTTCTTTTTCAATTAACGAGAAATTAGTAGAAGACTTGATATCACTACTGTTTAGATCGGAAGTGAGCACTAGTGCAACGTCGTCGCCTTCTTGAAAATTATTTAGTAAAGATTTAGCTGCTGCTTTTCCCATGTTGAAATATGAACCCTTTTCACCAACAAGCGACATGCTGAAAGAATTATCGAGGATAATTACGGCTGTAGTTTTTGCTGCCGAGGAGGTACCGCCGATTGAAAAACTTCTAACTGTTGGACGTGCAAATGCTGTTACTAACAGTAAAATGATTAACATCCGGAGAGCGAGTAGAATCCACTGCTTCAGTTTTATTCTTTTGATTTTTGTTTTCTGCAGCTCTTGTAAAAAGGCGAGCGTAGAGAATTCAACCTTCTTTAGTTTTTTCAAATTAAGAAGATGAATCAACACCGGTATCGATGCCGCTATCAATCCAAACAATATTGCGGGATTAAGAAACGTCATATATTTATTCTGTCTTTATCTTGAATCTTGCTCTTGCACTTAATCATGCTCTTGTTCCTTTCCGATTTTTTAGATCAAGATTACGAGCATGTGCACGAGTAAGATTGAAAACTTAATTCGTTGCTTTCTTGTAAATTTCTATTAATTTCTTCGCAAACACTTTTATGTCGAACATCTCGACTGCGCGCTTGCGAGCCTCCTTTCCAAATTCTCTCCTCTTTTCTTCCGATTGAATCAACAACTCAATTTTATCCGTCAAATCTTTCCCGTTTTGTTTTTCGAATAGGTAAGAAGTTTTACCGTCAATTGCAATGTCCAAAACACCGTCAGAACGTGAACATATCGACGGCTTCTCCAAACTCATTGCCTCAACAAGCGCAAGACCAAATGCCTCGGCGTGAGAGGGAAAAACAAAAATATCCATTGCAGAATATACGTCCGGCATATCGTTTCTGTAGCCTGTAAAGATAACTCGTTCGTTTAATTTCAGTTCATCACATAATTTGTGGATTTTATCGGTATACTCTTTTTCGCCGTAACTCGGTTCGCCGACAATCATAAAAATTAAGTTACCATACTTTTTGCAAAGTGATTGTGCGGCTTGCAGAAATTCTTCGTGTCCTTTACCGGGACTGAACCTTGCCGTCATCCCTATTAAAAGTCTATTCCCGATATTGAATTCGTTGCGAACTTTATTCCGATCTGTCTTTGCAGGACTGAACTTTTCCGTATCAATTCCGTTATGAAGAAGTAAAACCTTGCTTTCCGGGAGTGGAGTAGTTTCAACCAGATTTCTTTTTATAACCTCGCTTATAGCAAGTGCATAAGTAACACGGGAATAAATCCATTTGTGCAAAAAATCTTTTTTGATAATGAATGATCCTACATGTTTGGTAAGCAGCAGAGGAATTTTGTTCTTTGAAAATATTAATGCCTGAACAAGAAGCCATAAATCTTTCGATGCTTGTGAGTGAACAAGGTCAAACTTTTTTTCATGCAGCAAGTGTGATACATTTCTTATTTGAAACGGATTTAAGAATGACGTAGACTCAATAGAATTAACCGGAATTTTTTTCGATTCGGCTCTCTCATGAATTTTGGAATTTTTGCAGCATAGAATTTCAGCGTCAATATTGTTTTGGGTTAAAACTTCAGCTGTGAGAATGGTTTGCATTTCCATTCCACCCCAGCTTTTGGAAAGACATGTTATAAGGATCTTCATCAATAAACTTTTTGTAATCTTGTTCCTAAGAAATAGTGTGAAAGAATTTCATCGAATGAGTAACCCATTTCGCCCATAACAGCCGCACCTATCTGGCAAAGCCCTACGCCGTGTCCCCACCCGGCACCGGTTAAAACAAACTTTTTCGGAATCCCATTTTCAATTTTTTCCGTTGAAACTGTGAATGCGGAACTGTATAGATGTGTGCGGGAAAGCCATCGCCTAATTTCAAGTTCTTTCCCGACGATCATTTCTTTTTTAGTTCCGACAATTTTAAGTTTAGAAATTCTGCCGGAATTACCGCGTTCTATTGGAATTAGATTAGTAATGTTTCCAAAATCAATTTCACTTTTTTGGGAAATGATTTCGGAAATTTCATCCTGTGTATATTCAACTTTCCATCTGTAGAAATCTTGTGTCGATTGATCAAAGTCGACTAATACTTGTGAGATTATTCTTGGATCGTTCGTATTGCAGAATGCATGTGGAGAACCTTTGATCCAATTGGCTGCAAATCTTTCTTGAGTAAGATCAACGAAATATCCGTCCGGCTCAAATTTATAATCGATAACCGATGATAGATACGGATAGCTGACTGGCGCCCAAACATTTTCAAATGATTCGGTTATTCCGCCGCAGCATTTTGAAAAACGCGTATCGCAAACTTTTCCACCGCTTGTTAAAACTATTCCATTTGTCTCATCGACGGCTGCAAGTGCCGTATCGTTAAGAATTTTTGTAATACCCTGGTACCGCTGACAATGATCGTCGGAACAAAAATCATACAGCGAATGTTCTGAGCGGTCGTACCATCGTATCAGTTCATTTTCGTTGTTGATGAATTCTTGCGAGCCGTTAGAGTTCTTCGCTTCCTTTTTTCTGTCCAACTGGGCTATCAACCATCCTCGCGAAATAATTGCATGTGCTTTTAACAATTCGAACGAACTGTTTGAACTCATTTCCGATGAGATCACGCTTGATAAATATTCTTCAAGAGGGATAATATTCACTGCAGTAATTTTTCCCTCATCGACGATTAACTTTAGAGTTCCCCTAAATCTCTGGTTTTCCGTTCTTTCCCAGTGAAAGTTCTTCCCAATCTTAACATCGCGCAGCAGAAAAGAGTCGGTCTCAAAATCGGCAGGGGTAATAAATATATTATTGCCTGAAAAAATTGTCTCTGTATCTTTCTTTAAAGTTATTTTTCCCATATCCCGCGAGGCTGTAAATCTCCCGCTTAAACTCTTCGGATAGGAAGGTGAACTGAATTCCCCGTATAGGTCGAAAGTTATGATGTCATCGGTAAGAATTCCGACGTTGATAATCGGTTCATTCATTGGAAAATCAAATTAATTTGGGAATCAATATAGCAAGGAAGCGTTTAATTTGATAGGCAGTTTACCCTAACTTTGACGTGTTATCCACTCTTTTATGAGGTTTTGGTACTTGACGGGATTGAACTTATTGATAATTCACCACTTTTTCTTCTAAATATTAATTTGCTGAAAAGAATCCGGCAAAGGAAATAGCAGATAAGAAAGATTTTGAAAAGAATCGGAACTAATTTATAAGAGTCTGGAATTGTTTTTGGACTAACCTTGTAGGGAACGCAAACTTTGCGTTCCCAACGGCGTTAAAATGATTTTCTTGCAATTTGTGTTTATTTTGAAAAACAGAAAATTAGTTTTTGCAAAGTTGTCTGAGTTCGTTACTTATTAATTTTCAAAAGAATTGTGCAGACAAAAATTGTTTTAACAAAATTATAAAGTGTTATCATGAAAGCAGCATTACTTGCAGGCATAAAGAAGTTCGAAATCAGGCGGGTGCCGGATCCCAAAATAATTAATGATACCGATGTACTAGTCAGGATAAGGACAGTAGGTGTCTGTGGCTCGGATATTCACTATTACACTACCGGGAGAATAGGTTCACAGGTTGTTCAGTTTCCTTTTATCATTGGGCATGAGGTGTCGGGTACCGTTGAAAGTGTTGGAAGTAAGGTAACAAGAGTAAAGTCCAGACAGAGAATTGCCATTGATCCGGCTGTCTCTTGCGGTCATTGCGATCAATGCAAAGCAGGTAGAGAACACACATGCCGCGAGCTTCTTTTTCTCGGATGCCCGCAGCAATTGGATGGAGGTCTCTGTGAGTATATTGTGCTTCCTGAGAAATGCTGTTACCCGATAGATGATAACATGACGTTCGAACAAGCCGTTTTATCCGAACCGCTGGCAATAGCTATCTATTCTGTTGAAAGATCAGTACTTCCCGACAAAGCTAACATAGCTATTCTTGGTGCCGGTCCTATCGGGATGTGTGTGTTTCATGTGTTGAGAACAAAAGATGTCGGTAACGTTTATATCACTGATAAGATAGAAGAGCGTTTGGAGTTTTCGAAACAGTTGAATCCCAAATGGACGGGAAATCCGGATCGCATAGACGTCGTAGAGGAAATCTCGAATATTGAACCGCTGCTGTTGGATATTGTTTATGAATGCAGTGGTAACCCGGAAGCAGTCGGTCAGGCAATACAATTATTGAAACCGGGCGGTAAGTTGGTAATTGTCGGAATTCCCGAAACGGATGAAATCTCAATTCCGATTCACGAATTGCGCAGGAAGGAAATCACAATTATCAACATACGCAGACAAGTTCGATGCACGCAAAAGGCAATAGATCTGTTGTCCCGGGGTCAAGTAAATATAGATTCAATGGCAACCCATTATTTCCGTTTGGAGGAAACTACAGAAGCTTTTGAACTTGTTTCGAATTATAGAGACGGCGTTATGAAAGCAATGATATCTATTGACTAACGAAGTGCTGTCGGCAAAATGAAATCCGGTCGGAAGAAAAAAACAGAGAATTTTGTAATTGGCTTGGATTGCAGCACAACAAGCACAAAGGCGATCGCTTTCGATAGGAAAGGGAAAGTCGCCGCACAAGCCCACGAAGCAATTCCGCTCTTCTCTCCAAAACTTCATTATTACGAACAGGACCCAAACGACTGGTGGACTTCGGCACAAAAAGTATTGAGAAAAATAACTCGCCGGATTGATCCCCAAAAAATTTCGGCTCTTGCAATTTCCAACCAAAGAGAAACATTTGTTCCGTTGGGGAAAGACGGAAATTACATCAGACCGGCGATCATCTGGCTTGATGAACGATGTAAAGATGAAGTAGAATCATTTTCGAAGAAAATAGGAAAAACCAGAATACATCGGATAACCGGCAAACCTGCGGATTATGCACCGGTTGTTTATCGTTTAGCTTGGATGAAAAAACATGAACCGAAGTTGTTTAAAAATATCAACATGATTTGCGACGTTCATACATACATTGTTTGGAAATTGACCAACTCATTTAAAACTAGCTGGGCAAGCGCCGATCCGCTCGGATTATTCGACTTGAAAAACAAAAAATGGTCTTCGTTAATTTTAAGTGCGTTGCAGTTGAAGGAAGAACAATTGCCCGAAGCTTATCGTCCTGGTACAATTCTTGGAAGAGTTTCCAAAGAAGCCTCTAAGTTAACCGGGCTTAGCACGGAAACTCTAATTGTTACAGGCGGGGGAGACGGACAAGCCGCCGGAACCGGTGCAAATTCACTCACTCCCGAACGTGCTTATCTTAATCTTGGTACGGCTGTAGTGGCAGGTATTTACGGAAAACAATACAAAACAAGCAAAGCATTTCGCACAATGAGTAGTTGTTCGGAGAGAGGCTATTATTACGAATGCAGTTTGAGAGCAGGCACATTTGCAATTGATTGGTTTATAAAAAGTGTTTTGAAGATTGATCCGTTAAAGCGACCCGGCATTTATAAACTGTTGGAACAGGAAGCAGAAAGGATTTCTGCCGGAAGCGACGGGCTTTTATATCTGCCGTACTTATGCGGTGTTATGAATCCATATTGGGATATTAATGCGAAGGGAGCTTTTATCGGCTTGTCGTCATTTCATGATCGCGGGCATATGTATCGTTCCATTCTAGAAGGGATTGCATTCGAACAATTATTTGCCGTAAATGCCGTTGAAAAAAGTATCAGTATCAAAGTAAAAGATTTTGTCGCAATCGGCGGAGGCTCGTCAAATAATTTATGGTGTCACATCCTTGCTGATGTAACCGGGAAAAATATTTGTATACCGGAAAACGCCGAGGCATCATGTCTGGGTGCAGCAATTTCTGCCGCTGTTGGCTCAGGCTGGTATAGTACATTTAAGAAAGCTGCACATGAAATGACTGGAATCAAAAAAATTATTAAGCCGGAAATGAAAAATCACAAAAAGTATAAGCAGCTATTTACAGCTTATAAGAGCATTTACCCAAATCTGAGGAATTTGAAACGCTATAATTAAGAATTAGAAAAGAGGTTCAGCTTTGAATTGGTCATTCTTCAATCTGAAGAATGGAATAAAAAATTTGACGGAATATCCACTCTAAATAAAGCAATGGGATTCGGTCACTTTTCCCCAAATCATTCTTTATTTTTGAATCCCCAAAGTTTCAACGCCGGGTTTTTCTTTTTTGCGTCTTCAAGGAATTTATCGAAATCTTTGAATGTGTTGAGCCCACGGATTTTTTTCTCTTTTAAAGTGAAGAACAACTCTCTTCTTCTATTAACTTCGATATCCGTTATGTCTGAAAATGAAAGTTCGGTAACTTTGCCGAAGATGTCTTTAAATTTTATTTGATCACCGGAAACTTCAATTTCCAATGGTCGTTTGATGTACATTAAATACCGGTAGCCTACGAAGACAACTATAACGGCAAGGTAAATCCACATCACGACGGTTGCTCTTTCGTTGTATATGATAAAATAAGCAACAATAATAGCAATTGTTAAAATCGGCGTTATGTAAGCTTGCAACACTCCGTATAGATTCTGTTTAATTTTATATGACTCCATTTGTTCTTCCTTAAAAATATATTTGGACAACCCAAAAATAAATAAAAGCTGCGATATTATTAATAAGCCGGTGATGAGCGAAGTGCATCAATTATTGTAAAGTGAATAAAAATCTTCTCCGTCGTTTATTCAATCGACAAAACTCAATAGAAATTTCTTTGCCTTCAAGCAGCAATCTATTTGTGTGTCAATACCGCTGATTGACTCAAAAATAGTTTTGGACCGGGATTATCTGTAAAGCCGGCATCCCTTGCTATTGTCATTGTTGATTCAAAATCTACTTTCGAAACATGAAAAGGCGGTTCTACAATTAAGAGTTTGCCGTTTTCAGCCAGGATATTTTTTAATTCGTTAAAGAAATTCTTTTTGTGCGGCACTTCGTGAACCATGTAGAAGCACAGAATAAAATCGGCTTTTTCGCTTATGCCAATCTTATCTTTCTCGCATTTATGAAGCTGTATCTTTTCTTCGAGTTCCGTCCCGCGGATTTTCTCCTTAATCTTTTGAAGCATACCCTCTTGCAAATCGGCTGCAATTACTTTTCCGGTTTTACCAACCAGGTATGCCAACTCGATAGAGAAAAATCCCGGACCGCACCCAATGTCAAGTACCGTCATCCCCTCATTGACGAACGGTGCCAATAACTTCCGCGGGTTTTGAATGAATCTTCTTATTCTGTTATCTAATGAACCTGCAAGCTCTACCGGGCAAACCCTATTTCTTTTGTTTTCCATGCTTCCTTCTAAATTAATTTACAATGCGTCGTCTATATTATAAACACGAGTGGACTGGTTTAATGTCCGTTCCACTTAATAATTTTCAGGTGAACCATGTACATTACTTTCAGGATATCGGAAATGTATGTCCCCAATTTTTTATCGAATGGTAACCTTTTCCTTGTATCCTTAAAAAAGGAATATTTCTTAATAAGTTTGATCCGGCTATCCCATAGTTGAATATCTTTAACATTTTTAAGTCCCCATTTAAGAAAAGCGTTTTCATCCATCCCGCTGTTTTTTATAACTAATTTGTTTGACGCTCTCACCCCTAATGGCGATGCCGCATCAAAGAAAATTTCGCAGCCGGGGAATGAACCGGCTACTTTAATAAAGAAGTTTTTAACCTGGCTTTCCTCAAAATAATAAAGAACACCGGCAGCTATGAATAGAATGCTATCTTCTTTGTTCAGTTTATCAAGCCAGGAATAGTCAAGAAAGGACTGTACAATATATTTTCTTCTTTCATTTTCTTGGATGAATTTTTTTCTTAACTCGATTACATCCGGCAGATCAAGATCGTACCAGGCAAGATTTCTCTTTTCAATTTCCGCGGGCGAAAGTCTTTCAAAGGTAGTGTCTAATCCGCAGCCGATGTTTACAATTGTTGCGTTCTCATGTTGTTCGATAAATCTTTTAACTATTCTATCCGTTATAATACTTCTTCCGATCCAAGCTAATTGAGTTATGTAATTAATATTATTTGCAATGGCAGAAAAATCGTAATCGATCTTATCAATGATTTCAACTGCTTTCTTATCGATTAGTAATGGTTTCGGCTTTTGAGTTTCTACTGCGCGTCCCCATAAAGGTAGAAGCAGTGTTTTTTGAACATCCCCGAGTTTAATTGCCATTTTCTCGAACATGGTTTCTAATGCCTTATTCTATTAATAATGAACAGTTCTCTTTTTCGGCTTTTTTATCTAACCGCAAACCGATTAAGTATCACCGTTATAATGAAAACAAACCTGGTAAAAACGTCTATATATAAGACGATTATTGCTGTCTAATATTTTTTGAAACATTTTCTCAAATAAAATTGTTGTACAGGAATTCTGACGAACAATTTTTTCCTTTGTTCCTAAAAAGATATTAGGGCGAAAATCTTTTTGTAGAGATATGTCGTTTTCTATAAAAATTTGTTGATTAATAACCGGGCACAACTTAATTTGATAAGTAAACACTTAACAATAAGAAGGAACATTCAATGAAAATCCAGAGTTATCTTTCGAAATACAACGATCAATTGTATGCACTAATGAGAATTGTTATAGGCGTTTTGTTTGTCAGTCATGGCTTTCAGAAAGATACTGCCATGATAAACGGCATGATGCCGGTGAGTAATATTCTTTTACTTTTGGCTGCAATTATTGAAACAGTCGGCGGGCTAATGATAATCGTAGGGTGGAAAACTGACTGGGCAGCTTTTATTGCTAGTGGTGAAATGGCGGTTGCTTATTTTAAGCAGCACGCAATGCACAGTTTCTGGCCGATTGATAACGGCGGTGAAAAAGCTGTGTTTTATTGTTTTGTGTTTCTGTTTATTGCCGCATACGGCGCAGGCGTTTGGAGTCTTGATCACACTTTAAGAAAAAAGACGGATTAAAAAAAATATCTCGGGTGTTATTATAATTTTTAACTAATGTTACGTATGCTACCTCTTTTTCGCCACAAAGATAAAATTATCTCCTACTCATTCTTCATATTTTTTTTGTGCCTTTGTGTCTTTGTGGCTAAATTTTTTTAGATGTTGCGTAAATCGGTTTTTAAGTAGAATTTGCTGAAAGCCGGGAGTAATTCGATTCATTAATGTTGGGAGAATCTCTTTTTGGATTTTATACTACTAAAAAACTTAACTTGTAGTTGAAAAATGATCTTTAAGTTTTTTGACAAGGAGTTAACATGTATATAGCGTTAATATTAGTTTTGTTGGGTGCTGCAGCATTTCTATTTATCACCGGACTGCAAAAACGTAAATCGACAAGAACTGCTTTGGGGGTAATACTCGGTCTTCTAACATTATTATTTTTTTGGTTCATGGATTTCTGGGGAGACGCTCTCTGGTTTCAGGCGCTTGGTTATGGCAAACGATATTGGACGGTAATTTTCTTCAATTCCGGATTTGCCGTAGCGGGTGCGCTTGCAGGATGGATTATTGTACATCTCCTAACGATGCAAATTCCCAAACCAAATCTTGTTGCACGTTACGGCTCACGGGTTATCGGCGCTTTTGTAGGCGGTGTTTGGGGAGTCACGAACTGGAGTGTTATTCTTCAGTTCTGGCATAGAGTTTCTACAAACATATATGATCCTGTGTTTGGGCTTTCGACAGGATTTTATATGTTCACTCTTCCTTTCCTGGATCTGGTAAGTTCACTGTTATTTATGCTAACCTTTATTTCTTTGGCGGCAGCGGTTCTTTACACGTTTTTCTATTTGAGTGAAAGGGGTTTGGAACTAAAGATTCCAACCGGAACCGAAGATACAAGAGCGCTCTACCTTAGTGCAGCGGCATTTGTTTTCGTGCTGGCATTCGGCAAATTCCTGGCGAGATATCATTTAATGTATTCAACCACCGGCGTTGTCGCAGGTCCAGGCTGGACAGACGTTCACATCCTTTTGCCTGCTTACTATGTGGTTGTGATACTGATGATTCTACTTGGGATAGTATTTCTTGTTAAACCGCTTAGGAAAAAATTCCAAAATTTATTCGTAAAGTTTCGTATAAACCCGGCGCGGTCGCATCCTTTAGTATTGGGAAGTTCGGCTGCTTTTATTATAGCGCTTTGGTTCCTTGCTTTTTCCGCGGTCCCCGGTTTGTTTGAATGGCTTATGGTTCGGCCTAACGAGATTACATATGAGCGACCTTATATAACCAACAACATAAAATTTACTCAATATGGATTCGGTCTGGATAAGATTGAAAGCAAACAATTCCCTGCAACCGGAGCCGTTACACAGGAAACCGCTAACAACAATCCCAGTATATTCTTAAATATTAGGTTGTGGGACTGGCGTGCACTCGATGCAGTTTATAGGCAGTTCCAGGAATTCCGTCTTTATTACCAGTTCTCAGATGTGGATGTTGACAGGTATAAATTCGACAATCAATATAGGCAGGTTATGGTATCGGGGAGAGAAATGAATATTAACAGCCTGCCGCAGCAGAGCCGGACATTCGTTAACGAGCGCTTTCAGTACACACACGGTTACGGAATAACTATGTCGACAGTAAATGAGTTCACACCGCAAGGTC
>CAZRIQ010000006.1:11956-19733 GCA_964600175.1 uncultured Melioribacter sp.
ATATGCTGGTAAAAGACATTCCTCCAATAAGCGAATATCCGTCGTTGGAAGTTAAGCAGCCGCAGATATACTACGGCGAGCTTACCAATACTCCGGTTGTTGTTAACTCTAAAGAAAAAGAATTTGATTATCCCAGCGGCGAAGACAACATCTACACCAGGTATAATGGCAAAGGGGGTGTACGGATAAGCAATTTCTGGAGAAAATTCTTATTCGGATGGAAATTCGACGGCACAAATTTCTTATTCTCTGATTATCCCACCGATCAAAGCCGGATTATGTTTCATAGGCAAATTAGGGAACGTGTACAGGAACTTGCCCCGTTTCTTCAATTCGATAAGGACGCATATATAGTTCTTGCCGACGGCAAATTATACTGGATACTCGATGCTTATACAACGTCGGATTATTTTCCTTACAGTCAGCCGTTCAGCTCCAATGAAAATATCGGTTATCAGTCGGGGAAATCAGACCGCAACTTAAACTCATCCGTCGCCGGGGACCTTAATGGGATGAATTATATAAGGAATTCGGTTAAGGCGATAGTAAACGCATACGACGGCTCGGTTGATTTTTATGTGATGGACACAAACGATCCTATTATTAAAGTATGGGAGAAAATATTCCCCGAGTTATTCAAATCGGAAGACGAGATGCCTAAGGACCTGCTTTCGCATATTCGTTATCCTATAGATATGCTTCTTGTACAGGGACTTGTTTACGAAAAATATCATATGACCGACCCCACGGTTTTTTATAATCAGGAAGATCTCTGGGTTAGAGCAACGGAAAAATACTACAACAGCGTTCAGCCGGTTGAACCATATTACATTATGTGGCAGCTTCCCGATTCCGAAAAAACGCAATTCGTGCTTATACTTCCGTTCACTCCAAAAAACCGGCAGGTACTTATTGGTTGGATTGCAGCTATGTGCGATCCGCCGAATTACGGAAGATTCCTTGCTTACCAATTCCCGAAAGACAAAATGATACTCGGTCCGCAGCAGGTTGAGACTAAGATAGACCAGGATAGTTTCTTATCCGGGCAACTGACGCTTTGGGATCAGCGCGGCTCTAATGTTATACGTGGGAACGTACTTGCAATACCGGTTAACGAAACTGTTTTTTATGTTGAACCGATTTATCTTCAGGCTGAAACGGCAGCTTATCCCGAGCTGCGTCTTGTGATTGTTATGCATGGGGATAATCTCAGTTATGCCAAATCATTCGATGAGGCTCTTTCGGGATTATTCGCAGAGGAAACGGGTAAGCCGGTTTCTGTTAATTCACTACCTATGAAAGCCGGAGTTGAAAATGAAGTGTCAACTATAAAGCAGCAGATTCAACAGGCGAATGAAGCGTTCAATGAGTATCTGAAACTTTCCGGACAGAAAAAATTTACGGAGGCGGCTCAGCAGTTGGAAAAACTACAACAGATTTTAGAGAATTTGTCTAAACATAATGAATCGAAGAAATAATTATCTTCGATAGTTAAAGACCGGGGGATGTGTGTAGTCCGTAGAAGTATTGAGCCTGTTTTTCGATTTGATGAAATGAAAGATTGGCGAAGAGTGGGAAGGTATTACAATTTTATTATTGACGGCTAGACTTTGGCTGAAATTCATCTTTACTTTTCAGAATGGTTTTGTCATTTTGAAAATCGATTTATAAAAATATTCACTTCGCATTTTCCTGCTAGATAATTTTATAAGAGAATAGATCTCCTTTATCGTTTTTTTACCCGCTATATTTTTACTTATGAGCCGCTAGGCCCCGATAAAGATAAAATTAATAACAATTATTGAGGAGGTATTTGTGAAAGAATTTCAAAAATTTTTTGCACTGTTTATTACCTTTATTGCTCTCATATCTTTTTTAAGTACCGGCTGTTCTAAATACGATGACAAACTAAACGATGAGTTAGTAAAGGCTGTGGAAAGAAAGGACGTTCAAACAGTAAAAGACCTAATAGCAAAAAGAGCGAATCCGGATGCACTTGATAGCAAGGGAAATCCTGTGTTGATGAAAGTAATGCTTGAAATGCAAATCTCTTTGAATGATCTCAGTAGCGGTACTATTAGCGGTGATGAAAAAGCTAAAGAAGTAATTGAGATTGTGAAAATCTTGGTTGATGCTGGTGCCGATGTGAATTTGAAAAATAAGGCGGGTATTCCACTTTTAGTGGCGGCGATAACAAGAGGCGATATGGAAATAGTCAATCTTTTAATTTCACACGGGGCAGACGTTAATGCCAAGGATTCCTCGGGAACTACAATTTTAATTTCAGCAGCATTTACAGGTAATGATGAACTGGTTAATACATTGGTGGAAAAAGGAGCTGAAGTAAATGCGGTTGGAAAAGACGGTGCTTCTGCTTTACTGGTAGCAACATACCGTAATAGACCGGAGATGGCTAAAATATTAATTGATAAGGGTGCTGATGTGAATGTTAAGATAGATGCCGGGACACCAGTACTATTTGCCTCGGCTTACGGAGATCTGGGAACCGTTAAGTTATTAACTGAAAAAGGGGCAGACATAAATGCTAGAGACAATAAAGGCAATTCCCCGTTGTCAATTGCCCGTTTTAGAAAACACAGTGATGTTGTTGAATTTCTTGAGAAGTCCGGTGCGAAAGAATAATTAATCAGCATTTTGATTTTGAATTGATAGTAAAGAATCGTTGTGGTTTAGTTTTCCCGGTTTACAAATTTCAGAATCTTCAGTAAAAAGCCCGGGATTGCCCGGGCTTTTATAAAATAGGAATGAGGGAGAAAATTATTTCCCGCTGACAGCCATCCATCCTCCACCGATGGCGAATATCTTAGTTTCTGACCACGTTCTAACCTGGACTAAAAATCCATCGCGAGAAACGCTTAAGGTTTTTACTTCATAACGGAGATTTGTTGCTTTATCGGCGTCTATAAAGTTTACGGAAACAAGTACTTCCGGTTTTACCTCGAACGGTTTTTCAAAAGTGACTTCAAGTTGAACCGTTCTGTCGCCATCGTTCTTATCCAGGGTGTAATCTTTTAGGAACCTATCGAAGCGGTAGGTGCCGGTTTGAACTTGTTGCGCAAAGAGAGATGCTGTAAAAAGTAGAAACACTACTCCAAAGATTTTGGAAATTCTCATATTCTTCTCCTCCGAAATTGATTTTTGTTTGATTACTTGTTTAAGGGACGTTTTTCTCAACTCAAACTGCGAAATCTAAAACAATTGTTCAAGCAGTTATTGAAAAAATATTTACGATAGAGGTTGTCGGATTAACATTATTTAAGATTTCCAAAGATAAGGGTTTCAAATTCAGATGTGCCGAATAGTTGAAAATAAGCTGTAATCTGTGTTTTGAGTATACGTGGAAGATTTTATTCAGTCATATCTTTAGTTGTTATGATTACAGGTATCTTTGGAAAAAATTCAGAAGAAAATGCCTTCTGACACTTGTAAAATTATTAAATGTTCCTAAATTTCCATTATCACTTTCCGGGAGGACTATATGGGTAATTATAAATCAATTCTTCTAATTTCTTGTTTGCTGCTATTAACCGCACATTGTTCAACGGCAGATAAATGTTCCGATGGCAATGATTATACGATCAGCTATTCATCTGGAGGTGGTTTTACCGGAATTGTATCCGGTCTTATGATTTATTGCAGCGGAACGGTTAAGTTTTGGCAAAAAAGATTAAACTCTACTCCGGTTGTTGTCGATAGCGTAGAACTTGATGCCAATCAACTAAAAAAGTTTGATGATATTGTATCCAATCCTGAAATCTTTATATATAAAAATGACTACCGCGGTAATTACACAAGTTATTTGTCGGTTATTGCAGGAGACAAATCAAATGGTTTTTCATTCAACAATTCTGATCTACCTGGAGACATGCCTGCTTCTGTAAAAAAATTACTTGAAGCAATTAATAATATAAAACATTAACAACCGGAGGATTTAATGAAAGCAAGGTATTACGTTACTTTACCATTTATTGTTTTGATTTCTGCTTCAATTCTTATCGGTCAAAATATGAATAGTAAAGCAAAGAAAATTCGACTTCAGAAGAACGGCTTAAATATAAATTCACTGAATCTTTCCGTAAAGAATTCTTTTTTAAATGCAGTTAAAAATTTTTCAGCGGTTACAAGTAAATTTAGATCGCACACAACCAATAATGCAGTAAATTCAGTTCAATCCAATTTCGGCAGTTTATTTAATTCAATAAACAGCAGTCGGATTCACCTTACCTCACCCAGCGTGACTGTAAATAATAATGTCAAACAAATTTTATGGAATAATAAAACCGGAACGCCGAGATTCATTTTAGTGAAAGTGAACGCACTTCATAAAGGAAACATAATTTTATCTATCTCTCAAAAGGAAGAGGCGGCAAAAAACTTTTTGATATTCAACAAAACACTTTTACAAATAGACGATCCGGCTTACGAATTTTTCCTGAAGAGTGCCGATACTGATGAATTGGGAATGACCCACTTTAAATACACCCAGATGTATCGAGGACTGGAAGTTTGGGGCAAGGAGTTAATTGTACATGAAGATGCTCATGGAAATGTTACATCGCTGAACGGAGTTTATGAACGCACGCCCTCTTCCGTTACAGATATTAACGGGACATTGAGTAATAAGGAAGCCATATCAAAGGCGATTTATGAAATAGAGAAGACAGAGAATATTAAAGAATTATCACAAGCTTATAAGAATTTACTGGGATACAAGGGTCCTACGGCAGAGAAAGTTATTTGGTTTGATGATAACAGTAAGCCGCATCTTGCTTGGGTGGTCGAAGTAAGATCGGGGCTTACCGAGGACTGGTTTTATTTTATCGATGCTCAGACGAAAGAGATGCTTAATTATTATAATACCGTTTGCTTCGATGGACCGCAAACTGCGACAGCAACTGATCTAAATAACGTCAATAGAACAATCGGGACTTACCAGGTAGGTTCAACATATTATATGATCGATGCTTCACAGAATATGTTTAATGCCGCAAGCTCGACTTTACCAGATAATCCAAGCGGTGCAATAGTAGCTCTTGATATTAAAAACCAGGACCTTTCTTCGAGCTCTTTGTTATATTATGTTGCCTCCTCCAACAACCAATGGAACGATCCGGCCGCCGTGTCGGCTAACTACAATGCAGTTCAGACTTATAAATATTACTTAAACGTACACAGTAGAAATTCCATTGACGGAAATAAAATGAATATTTACTCCATTGTTCATGTTACCGAAGACGGTTCGCCGATGGAAAATGCGTTTTGGTCGGGAACAGTTATGTGCTACGGAGACGGCGGGAGCTATTTCAAACCTCTTGCAGGTGGGCTTGATGTAGCCGCTCATGAAATGACCCACGGCGTTACTCAATATACTGCGGGACTTGAATACCAAAACGAGTCCGGCGCTTTAAACGAATCACTTTCCGATGTATTCGGAGTGTTAGTTGACAGCTTGAACTGGACGATGGGTGAAAATATTATCCGGGATTATAATTCGTTTCCTTCCGGTGCATTAAGAGATATGGCAAATCCTCACAACGGCAGTACAGAGGGAGATCCCGGTTGGCAGCCGTCAAAAATGAGTGAGTACCAGCAATTGCCCAATACCCAAAACGGCGACTGGGGAGGAGTCCATATAAATAGCGGTATTCCTAATCATGCATTTTATTTTGCTGCCCAAAGTATCGGTAGGTATAAAGCCGGTAAAATTTGGTATCGTGCGTTGACAATTTATATGTCCCGTTCAGCTCAATTTATTGATGCAAGAATTGCCACCGAAAATGCAGCCGAAGACTTATATGGAAATACAAGTAATGAATATAAAGCAATTCAAACTGCGTGGGATGCGGTTGAAGTATATGAAGGAAATTCAACACCGTTGCCGCCCACTTCACAAATTGACGGTGAAAATTGGATTCTTGTTACTAACACCGATGCCGCTGATCCGAACTCAATTTATATGGCAAAGACAACTATAAATTCCAACTCGGATTATTACGCTTTGTCTCAAGTTCCCGTACTTACTTGCCCGACCGTGACAGATGGTTCAGGTATTATTCTATTTGTTGATACCGACAATAACCTGCGCGCATTAGTTGCCGACCCGCAAAATCCGCAGTCATTTGATGTTGATAAGAGTGGTTTTTGGTGGAGCGTTACAGCGGGTCCCGGGTTAAACAGTATTGCTCTTACTTCCAAATATATCGACACGACAATTTACTATTATGATTTTGTCAATGATATTTCCAGGGAGTTTAAAATTGTTGCAAAGTCTTACGACGGACAGGATGTAAAAACCGCTTTGTATGCTGACGCTCTTTCTTTCGATCCGACCGGACAATATCTTTTATTCGATTGTTACAATGAAGTTAAAAAATCCGACGGAAGCATTTTGAGTTACTGGACAATCGATTTGCTTGATGTTACAAGCGGTTATATTTCAAATGTTTTTCCGCCGCAGCCCGAAGGTATAAGCGTAGGTAATCCGGCATTTTCAAAGACCTATCAAAACCGTTTTGCTTTTGATTACGAAGACGATAACACGAATTCTTTCTATGTAATGGCGGCGGACTTTAATACCGGGGAAACCGGAATAATTGCGGGACCGCAAGATGTCTTGGGCTTTCCGTCATATTCCGGCGACGATAAAACCATCGTTTACCATACTGAGGAGACATATCAAAATTCGACACATGAAAGCGTAAGACAAATGCCGCTTCAAAGTGATTTTATTACAGGAACAGGAAACAGTTCGGGATATTTGATTGAAGCTACTTACCCGTTTTGGTTTGTGATTGGAACCAGAACTACAGATGTTGAAGAGAAATCCGAAGTGCCGACAGACTTTGCATTGATGCAGAATTATCCTAATCCGTTTAATCCAGAAACCGTGATTAGCTATACGATAGGCACAAATCGAAATACAACAGCAGGGAAAGTAACACTTAAAGTTTATGACTTGCTCGGAAGAGAGGTTGCAACGCTGGTTAACAAAGAACAGCCGGCTGGGAATTATTCGGTAAGTTTCAATGCATCAAAATTATCGAGCGGAATCTACTTTTATCAATTACGAGCAGGAAATTTTATTTCGACTAAGAAGATGATGTTGGTTAAGTAAAATTCTATGGCTGAAGCCGGCAGATTAAATTTACCTGCCAGCTTTGGTAATAAGTTTGGATGGCTGACCTCACAAAAGTTTTTCAATCCACACTCAGAATAGAAAATAGAATCGTTCTGCGGATGCTGAACTATCCAGCTGAGATCTGATTTTCTTTAGCATAGTCTGAAAAATTTCTTCCAATCAGGTCGCTTATCTGAGTTCTGCTGTTTTTCATCCTTTCGACTCAATTTAATGATTATTGTAATATTATTAAATCAAATATTTTCAATAATAGACATGCTGTGTCATTACTGACTTGTGTAAGTTTGAAAAGCCATAGTTCATTTGAAACAGTCGGCAGGACATAAAAGTTGGATTGTATTCCGCATTAGCAAATAATTTCTTTCTTTTTCAATTTTTCAATTGCAAATCTGTTAAAATTCATTTAAACTCATCTTAAAATGTTATTAACTTATGAAGAAAGGGTTTTTACTTCTTTTCCTTCCAATAATATTCATTTTCAACAAAGCACTAATTGCACAGGTAAGCAGCCCGCTCACTCTCTCAGAAATAATGTTTAATCCCTCAGAGACTAACGGCGAGTTCATCGAAATCTATAACACATCTGCAACTGAGACTATTGATCTTACCGGTTATAAA
>CAZRIQ010000007.1:0-19064 GCA_964600175.1 uncultured Melioribacter sp.
GAAAAGACGGGTTATTCGGCGATGTGCTAGTTGACAGAAAAGTTAGTTTATCTGGCAATTATTCTATAAGCAGTAAGTCGGAAATTGTTAAATCGGACAAGTTTTATTATTCTGAAACCGACACGTTGGATTACGATACGATTAGCCAGGTTGAAAATCCCGAACTTCCTTTTACAAAAGGTGAAATTCCACCGGAACCTCTGTTCTCGAATCTTGTAGAACCGATTATTGTTGCGGGTGCTTTGATAGTTGCGGTAATTCTCTTTTTCACGGTTAGAAGCAAATAGGGTCGTATTTGGTGTTTTTCGGCATCTCCTTTTTACTTATTTTTGAACCGGCTTTTTAAAAATTCGGAGAAAATAGTGCGTAAGTTCAGTCAAATTTTATTATTACCGGTTGCAGCTATAATACTTAACAGTTGTTCAAGTTCGGTAGATACAAGCCAGTTTAACTCGGATCAATATTATGAATATGCGCTGAAGTTATATAACGATGAGGATTACGAGAAGGCATTGTCGGAATTTCAAACTATTCTTTTGCAGTTTCCCGGCAGTGTTGTAAATGACGATGCGGAATATTATTTAGCTATGACTTATTACAAGAGGGAACAATTCCTGCTTGCTGCTTATGAGTTCAGTAAATTGATTAGGAATCTGCCGGCAAGTCCTTACGTTGCAGATGCTCAATTTATGTTGGCTGATTGTTATTACAGGCTTTCACCTTCTTACGAACTGGACCAGACTTATACAAAAAAGGCAGTCGAGGAATTCCAGGCATTCATAGATTTCTTTCCGACTAATTCGAAAGTAACAGATGCCGAAAAGAAAATTAAAGAGTTGAATGAAAAACTCGCCGAGAAAGAATATCATAGTGCATTGATTTATGAAAAGATGGAGTATTATGAAGCAGCCATAGATTATTACGGAAGGGTTTCCGATACTTACCACGATTCGAAGTACGGTTCGATGGCACTGTATAATAGAATACAGGTCGAGTTGAAATTGAATTTGAAAAACAAAGCTCTTACCGATATCAGTATATTTCTTGCAAGATATCCCGATGATGAAAGAGCCCCCGAGCTAAAAGAAATTGAAACCGGTATAAGCATGAAGTAAAACATCTTTTAATGCATGATAAAAAACGGGAAGAGAATTAAGAAAATATCCGAATCAATTGTTACGATGACCGAACTGGTTCTTCCTCATCATACAAATCAGCTTGGGAATTTACTCGGCGGACAATTGATGCAATGGATAGATATATGTGCGGCTTTGTCGGCATCAAAACATTCGCAGCATATTTGTGTTACGGCATCCGTAGATCGAATAGATTTTCATCACCCCGTTAAGCTCGGGAATGTTGTAACTTTGATTGCATCGGTCAACCGGGCTTTTAAGACATCGATGGAAGTCGGTGTTAAAGTTTTTGCCGAATCTCACCGGGAAGGGACAAGAGTTCATACAAATACAGCATATCTGACTTTTGTAAATGTAGATGATAACGGAAAACCGGCTGAGACATTTCAGATAGAACCGGAAACCGAAGAAGAGAAAAGAAGATTTGAAGAAGCATTACAGCGAAGGCAAAATCGATTGGGGAACAAGTTCTCCTAAATTTGAAGAGGGCAGGAGAACGAGCGTAAATTTTAAGAGTCTGCTTTCTATCTATTTTTTATTCATCTCCAGTATTTCGGCGCAAATCAACATCAACGGATTTTGCAAGTGGAATGAAATCCATTCAAAACCCGGCTACAGCGGAATATTCTCAATAGAGTTTAACAACGACGGGTATAGGGATGTTGTCTTGTTCTCCGATCTTGAAAGAAAGATAACGTCATACTTCGGCGATCCCAAATCATTTCTCTCCAAAGGGAGGGAAACTTATTTCGGTTATCCTATAACCGGCTTGGTTCAGTTAAGCACATCTAACAAATCCGAAAAGAAATATGCTTTTATTTCAAGGAAGAGCAGAACTTTAGGAATAGCAAGTTTCACGAAGCAGGGCTTTGTTGTCTTAAAGTTAAAACTAAAATTCGATTCGTACCCTTCTTCAATTGATGCTGCGGATATAAACCACAATGGCAAAGATGAATTGCTTGTAACCGGCAGCACATTTAATGGAATTGTAATTGTAGAAGTTAAGAATAATAAACTTATTGAGAGCCGCATCAAGTCGGGTGATAGTTTTAAAGAAGCAAAGTTCATCGATCTGGATTATGACGGATACCCAGATATTGTCGCATTCAACGTGGTGAAAAATAAAATTGAATTTTTCTATAACAACCAGGCTGGGAATTTTAATCAATACAGGGAAATAAAATTAAGAGAAGATGCAGCCGAATTTACCGTAACCGATTTTAACTCGGATGGTTTTAACGATCTTGTTGTGAGAAACAATAAAGGATTTAACTGCATTCTCGGGGATTCCGTATCGTCGTTTCAGGAAAGATTGTCTATTAAAACAGATTTTACCCCCGGCGGTTTCAATATTTTTGACTACAACGGCGACGGACTGAACGATATTGCCTGTTATTCGAAAACGGATGGAGGCGTTTATGTCATTTATGCCGAAGACTCGAATTTGTTTTACAAACCGTTGAACTATTTTGTTAAGCCCGGCATTTGTGCTTTGGCATCATATATAGATAGAAAAGGTAAACATCTTGCGGCTCTTAGTTCGAATGGAAACATTTACGAGATAAGTACGCTGAAGTACTTCAAAAATGATTTCAGCATATCGATTACGCCCGATCCCAGGTTAATTGGAATTTTCTCTTCCAACGGTTTCAATGATAAAAATTATTACGTAATCGACAGTGTTAATTCAAAGCTGCTAATTCTTTCCGGATTCAGAAGCGGCGTTCCTATCTATTATTATAGTTTTTCAATTTCGGGTAATTATTCCAATATGGAAGTTGGAATTCCTAATGAGCACGAAAAGACTTTTTGTTGTTATTCAAAGGGCGGAAGGAAAATAGAGTCTCTGACCGTAGACTTTGAAGAAAATAAATATTCCAGGAGATTGTTTTACACTTCGTATCCAATTTACGATTTGAAAATAAACCCGGAAGACAAGAGTGAAAATCAAACCATTTATGTTCTTGTAAATGATGCAGGCAAATTACTTTTGCAGACTTTTCAGTACAAGGATTTCCGTTATGTAGGCGCGGGAACAGACAGCATCGGTATTAATTCGTTCGATGCACAGATTGGGTTTGGTAAAACGCCGGAAATATATTGGATTGAGAGAACCAGCAACGGGCTGCTTTACAACAAGACCGTGCAGCAGCAGAAAAATTACAAGAACGAAGTTCTCTTTTATGCTGCATCTATTGAAAAAAGAAGCGGTACTTTATTTAGTACAAATAATCAAAACAGCGGTAAACAACCGCTGATGTTGTATTCGTTAAAGGATGATAATTTCCTTTTTTATAGAAAGGGTATGCACCCGATAAAGTTAAATAGATTTATGAACTTCTCTGATAAAAATTATTTACAAGTCCGGCTCAATGGTAAAAACAAAGGTTATACTTTGTATCAATATATAAAATCCGGGAGAAGGTTGGTTAAATATGACGTTCAGTTTGAAACGAAAGAAACTGTACCTACGAAAATGATTGAATCACAAAACATTAGTAGCTATTTTGTGTCCGGTTTTAGAGGCAGTACGTATTTGGTTTTTTCTAACTCGCAAACAAATCTTATTGAATTTAAGAATATTGAATGATGCGTTTCATATATAAATTATTTACGCTTTCTCTTGTGTGTGTTTCCTTGCATGCCCAGAATCTGGATAGCCTTTATAACGAATTCCTTTTGATAAGAGGTTATAAAACGACAAGTGTTCAAGCTACCGGTCATGAAGAAGGCGCCAAATGCGGTTTCGGAGTTGTAAGCGATATTGTGATGAATCTTCATAATTACGACGCTAAAAAACAAAAAATTTTACAAGAGCTGCTTCAGCGACCTTCAACCGATACAAGTTTTGTAACTCCCAACAGAAAGTTTAGAATACATTTCAATAAGTCGGCTTTTCCGGATTATATACCGGATAATATTCGCGGATCGTTAACAATAGATGAAATTCCACTGTACAAAAAAATGTATTTGGATTCTTTAGCCGTCGCGGTCGATTCGGCATTCAATTACGAAGTGAATATTTTGAAATATCCAGGTCTTCCCGAAGATTACGGAAAGGGCAGCGACAATCTTTACGATATATATATCACAAATTTGGGCGGCGGGGAATACGGTTATACGGAACCTGATCTGCAGATTGGCGGAGAAACAGACAGCACATATACGAGTTTTATGGTGATAGATAATGATTTTTCAGATTATTATACCAAACGTATCGATGCTGCAAAAGTAACGGTAGCTCACGAGATGCATCACGGAATTCAAATTGGTAATTATATTTATCGTTCGAGCGATAGATACTATTACGAAATTACTTCTTCATCTATGGAAGAATTTGTATACGATAGTATTAACGACTACTATGCATATATAAAGTATTATTTTAGCAATCCCACCCGCAACTTTTCAAGATACAGTTCTTGGAGCGATGGGTATGACCTGACAGTTTGGAATATATTTATGGCAGATCGCTTCGGTATAGATATTATTAAGCGAACCTGGGAATTGATGAAGGAACACAACCGTGCGTTGGCGGCTATTGCTTATTCTATTGGGGAGAAGAACTCAACATTCAAGGCAGAATTCAACCGATTCGGGTTGTGGATGTACTTCACAAATTTCAGAGCAGTACCGGGAAAATATTTTGAAGAAGCAGCAAACTATCCGTTGGTTAACCCTATAATGAATTTGAGTTATGATACTAGTAATAATCCTTCATCTTTGACATTACAGACAAACCCGATGTCACTCAATTTTTTATATTTCAACAACGGGAGCGATACGCTTGTTTCAATAATATCGAATTCCAATACAAGCAGTTCGCTCGGGTTAACTTACTATTATTCATTAAATAGTTTCCCAGGCAGTAGCGAAGTTGTGAACGGATTTTATTATTCGCTGGAAAGCGGTAATCTCGATTTCTTATCTGAATCGAATATTTATAATTATGTTCCCGTTAACGGCGGTAACATTAATAGAAACGAAACAGAATTTTGTTACCCGCAGCCGTTTCAATATTCTAAAAATAAATATATTTATTTCCCGGTTTCCAGAAATACTGACGGTGAAGCTTTCTTAAATATTTATTCCATAAGTATGATGCTCGTTTATGCCGGCACTGAGAGAATTCAATCATTCGATAAATATGTTGTCAGTTGGGACGGGATGGATATGAGCGGCAGAAAGCTCCCGACAGGTGTTTATTTTTTCGTTACCGAGTCCGGCGGAAATGTAATAAAAGGAAAGTTTGTTATCTATAATGATTAATTATTCGTTGGAACTGCAGAGCGTAACAAAGATCTTCGGACGAAGGTTGATTTTCGAGAAACTCGATTACAAGTTCAGCTCCGGGAAAATTTACGGTATATCCGGACCCAACGGTTCGGGTAAATCCACACTTGCGAAAATAATTGCCGGGCTGCTCTCGCAGACTTCGGGAAAAGTTATTCATTACAATAACACGGAAATAATTCCTGCCGAGAGGCTCCATAATTATGTTGGATTCAATTCACCGTATCTTTTTCTTTATGATGAATTTACAGCTGAAGAGAATCTTGTTCATTTCTCGAATATTCGCGGTATGAAGTTTGAAAAAGAAAAATCGGATTTTTACTTCAACGAACTCGGTTTATCAGATAGGAAAAACGATCTCCTTAAAGGTTATTCTTCCGGAATGAAACAGAGGCTGAAATTTATTTTTGCATTGCTTCATTCACCGCGGCTGATTTTATTGGATGAACCGACTTCAAATTTGGATAATGCCGGAAAAGAGAAAGTCTATGAGTTGATTAAAGAAAGAGCAAAAGAGAATGTAGTGATTATCGCAAGCAACGAAGACCCTGATCTGGCACTCTGCGGGAATATAATCGATATAAAAAAATATAAGAAAAGCTAATGAAAGCATATTCGTTATTCAGGAAAGACTGGCAGTCGGAATTAAGAACAAGGTATGCTATAAATGCGCTTGCTATGTTTATACTGGTTACGATTAGTGTGATTTTATTTTCTATCGGTACGGAAAGAATTTCCGAGTATCTAACGGGCGGTTTATTATGGGTAGTAATATTTTTCTCCGCGATGTCCGGCTTGTCCCGAGCGTTTGTTTCGGAAGAAGAACGGGGTACAACGATGACTTTGCAGCTTATTGCGGCTCCGTCAACAATATTTTCCGGAAAGTTAATTTTTAATCTTTTGCTGGTCTTCCTAATGAATATTGCAATAACAATTTTGTTTTTACTGTTGTTTCCGTCCTTTGTTATTAAGAGTGTTGCTTTGTTTTTAATCGCTTTTGTTTTTGGTAATATCGGCATTGCAGTTTCGTCGACCATAATTGCCGCAATTATTTCAAAAGCAAGTGCGAAGGGAACACTTTACCCGGTTCTTTCATTTCCCATTTTACTTCCGCTTATACTTACTTTACTTGAGCTTACAAAATTTGCTATAGACGGCAATCCACTATCTTCATCGCTGGTAGAAATGGCGGTACTTGTTTGTTATGACATTATTATGCTGACGGCGTCTTACTTGTTGTTTGATTTTATTTGGAAAGAGTGAAGACTTAAGTTGTTACTTTATCTTTAATTTCCTTATAAGTCTTTGACTGTTTTCGTTGGATAGCGCAAAGAATATTGCGAACATTAGTTGAAAAGTTGTTGTAATGGCAAACTGCAGCACACCTTCATTCAGATCAAATATTATTACGAAATATTTCATTACAATAGTTGCTTCATAGAAAAGCAGTACGAAGTAAAAAATGTTTACTGCTCCTGTTTGGGCAATATAAGTAAGAGCCCTTTTTAAAATTGTGAAAAAAATCAAAATATGGACAACAATAACGAGACCGTATCCCAATCCTCTCAAGGATATGAACGATAGTATCATAAAGATAAACACGATTGCCAGGGTTGCATCAAACAGTTTTGATTTATCGGTGATGTTCCGTAGTGAAACTAATATTATGAAAGAAAACAGAAGTCCGGTTAGGCTTGGTTCAAGAATATGGTGAGTTGAAAAAACAGCTCCAATCGGGTCGCATACAGCCAAAGCAAGAAAGTAAATGAAAAAATTTGTCTTGTAATTTTTGATGGGCGGTAAAAGCCACAACACCATCGAAATATAGATTACTATTATATAGTTTTGCATTCCATTCAAACAACAGTTTATTTACTCGCTGAAAAATGTTTTTAGATTTGAAACCCTAATTGCGAACGAAATAAATTCAGGCAAATTTTTAATCTTCATTTTGTGCATTATCCGAGCTCTATGTGTATCAACCGTTCTCTTACTTAATTTTAATTTCTCGGCAATTTCGTAGCTCGTTAATCCACGACTTATGTAATACAGTATTTGTCGTTCTTTGGGCGATAGCTGGAGGTTATCATCCCGTTCCTTCTCTTTTTTGGTTTTAAATTTAGACTCGATCTCTTTCAGTTTTTCATTCGAATACTTTTTCCCGAAAAACATTCTTCCGTCCATGATAGTTCTTATGGCATCGCACAATTCATCCTTCACTGTGTTTTTATTCAGCAGTCCTTTCGCCCCTATTTTCATGGCATAATAGATGTATTCTTCTCCGTCGTACATGGTAAGAAAAAGTGCTTTAACTTTTTTATCCCTTTTCTTTATCTGTTTTAGTGCATCTATGCCCGAGAGTATCGGCATTGAAATATCTACAAGAATTATATCGGGTTGTAGGAGAAGATATTTTTGAACCAGTTCTTTCCCGTTACCTGCTTGACCTATAACGTTCATGTCTTTCTCATCCTGCAGTAGGGAAATGATACCGCTTCTAAAAAGTTGATGGTCGTCTGCAATTAATATTTCGATTTTATTTTTTTCTTCCATCTTGTTTTATCGTGCAGCGGAATTTCAATTATCAAAACCGTCCCGCTTCCGATAACGGAATCAATCTTAAACTTACCGCTGTAATTTTTAACGCGCTCTTGAATGTTAATCAATCCCATACCGCTAAACTTGCCGGTGCTTCTTAATGTTTTCTCGGGATCGAAACCTTTTCCGTTGTCCGATATCATCATACGAATCAGTGTGGATTCAACAATAACTTGAATATCAAAATCGGTCGCTTCCGAATGCTTGGCTATATTGTTAAGTGCTTCTTGTACTATCCTGTAAATATAAATTTCAAGATTGTATTCCAATCTCTTGGTTAAACCGTTAACGTGGATGCTTCCTTTTATATTCGTTTCGCGTGTGGTTCTTTCGGCTAAGTATTCGAGTGCGGCACCAAGACCCATCTCTTCAAGAACTTTCGGTTTTAATTTGTATGAAATTTCTTTTAATTCGGCAATCGATAATTCCAATGATTCGATTAAGTTGTTTACGTATTCCGGGCCTCCATGACCGTTATTGGATTCAAGAAGATTGAGCATTTTCAATCTTAGTAAAGAAAGACTTTGTCCTATCCCGTCATGGAGTTCTCTTGCTATTCTTTGACGTTCCTCTTCAACAAGCTGGTTCGAATGTTTTGTTAGTTCTCGCAGCCTGTTTTCGGATTCAATAACCATTTCTTCGTATTTTTTTCTCTTGGTGATATCTCTGAAATAAATATGTGCAATTTGCAGGTTTGACTCGCCGCGTAAAAGTATGGTGTAATATTTTTCACCGATTTTGTTCGAGAACGTAAAAGAAGTGTCGTTTGATATCGATTCGATAATCTGTTCTTGTTTTATAGGGAGCACTTCATTCAGGATTTTTCCATTCAGCTCTTGCTTTTGAAATACTTTCTTTGCTGCTTCGTTTGTTTGAATGATTTTTCCCGTCTGATCGATTCGAATAACCGGATCAGGATCGAGCTCGGCAAAGAGAGCCATAAACCGTGCGTGCTTTAATTCTAAGTTTTCCTTCTCTTTGTTATACTTTAAAATTACAGGCGTTATCAGGTGTTTATAAAAATAATATAGCAGAACAAATGTTAGCGCAATTAAAAAAATTGAAACTAAGATGGGATTGCTGAGGTTGAAGATCAACTTAAATACGTCTTCAATTCTGGCAACAGTGAAAACCCTATGACTAATATCGAGCATTCACCCTCTTTCTTCATTAAATAGTTATACACAATTATACGCGGATTAAATATACTTTTTTTTTGTTTAAATCGAATCAGTATAAGTATTTAAATTTAATTATATATCTAATCTTAATTTTTGTGAAAGTATTTTTGAAGGCAGTGAAACGGATTAAACATGACGTCCCGTAGAAAAAACTTTACGATAGAGAGTGACCACATTGTAAGCCGGCAATATTTTATCAACTCACAATTTTTGACAAGTTACAGACTTATTAGTTAAATTTGTTCAAAAGCCGCAATTAATTGTGCTTTTTGCTTGTCTTTCACAATTATTCAGATTCTATAATTTAAGGTGTTAACTTAACTAATGATGCTAAACTTTATATACTGGGATGTAAGCCCGGAAATATTTTCAATTGGTCCTCTTTCGATTAGATGGTACGGTTTGTTGTTTGCTGCTTCTTTTTTGGTCGGTTACCAGATAATGCTTTTCATTTTTAAGAATGAAAACAAATCCGAAGATGATCTTAACGACCTCGTTTGGTTCATGATATTGGGAACCGTCATTGGGGCAAGATTGGGTCACTGCTTGTTTTATAATCCTTCATATTATTTAAGCCACCCGATCAAAATTTTGGAAGTATGGGAAGGTGGCCTGGCAAGTCATGGTGCTGGACTCGGTATTATACTGGCAATTTATCTTTATTCAAGAAAGAAGAAAGATCAATCGTTTCTCTGGGTATTCGATAGGATTGTTATAACCGTGGCGTTAGCTGGGTTTTTTATTAGAACAGGAAATTTGTTTAACTCTGAAATTATTGGTAAACCTTCCAATTTGCCATGGGCATTTGTTTTCGCTTCAATAGATAATGTCCCTCGTCATCCGGCGCAACTTTACGAAGCGTTTGCCTATCTCATAATTTTCTTCTGCCTATTTTTTTACTATAAGAAAAACGTAGGTCGTTTTAAAGACGGTTTTATATTTGGAATCTTTTTAGTATCTGTATTTGGTTTTAGATTTCTTGTTGAATTCTTAAAAGAAAACCAGTCGCCATTCGAACAGAACATGCCTCTTAATTTGGGACAACTGCTTAGCATACCGTTTGTAATTATTGGCATTTATCTTCTTGTCAGCAAAAAGAAAAAAGTTTTGGAAATAAAATAAGAAAGGGTTGTAAAAGTGAAAATTACCGGATTATTAATCCAGTTCGTGGTTATTATATATACTTTTGCATCGACTGTTGAAGCACAGGAAAAAAATAAATATGATCCGTCGAAAGATTCATTGCGGTATACCGGCGAGTATCATCTTAGAAATATTCGACAACTTACGTTCGGTGGAAACAATGCGGAGGCATATTGGAGCTTCGACGATAAACAGTTGATTTTCCAAAGCGATTGGAGTGAAATAAATTCGCAGCCGTGCGATCAGATATTTAAAATGAATGTAGATGGTTCCAACTTAGAAAACGGTAAGAAATATCAATTGATATCTACCGGTAAAGGAAGAACTACGTGTAGTTACTTTTTGAAAGACGGCAGAATTATTTACGCATCCACACATGCCACAGATGAAAAATGCCCCGAGACAAAAATGTTCTCCGGTGGTAGGTATGTTTGGCCTATTTTGAAAACTTATGACATCTACATTGCAAACGCGGACGGTTCCGATCTTAAGGTTTTTATAGGAGGCGACGGATACGATGCGGAAGCAACGGAATCACCCGATGGAAAATATATTGTGTTCACGTCAACGCGTTCGGGTGATCTTGAGCTGTGGCGTTATGAAGTTGCAAGCGGCAACTTGCTGCAGTTAACAAATACACTTGGTTACGACGGCGGGGCATATTTTTCCAAAGACTCAAAGAAAATTGTCTGGCGGGCAAGCAGACCGATAGGGAAAGCTGCTGAAACTTACCAAGAACTTCTGACACAGGGTTATGTTGAACCGACTGAGTTGAATGTTTTTAGTGCAGATGCCGACGGTAAAAATGTTCAACAGGTTACTCATTTACCGGGTGCGAACTGGGCGCCGTTCTTTTATCCCGATGGAAAAAAGATTTTATTCTGTTCAAATCATCATACGCTGGATAAAGGCGGCAGAATTTTCGACATTTTTCTGGTTAACACCGACGGAATAGGCTTAGAACAGATCACTCATTCCGAGACTTTTGATGCTTTCCCAATGTTTTCTTACGACGGTAAGAAATTTGTTTTCTGTTCGAACAGAAGAGCCGATAGAACATTCACACACGATACGAATGTGTTTGTTGCCGATTGGGTAGAAAAGCCTGAAAAGGTTGATTTGGATTTTAAATCATTGAAATGAGTCCGACTGTTTATGACTAAGAAAGAATTCATTGGAAATTGGACGGAGATAATTAAAGCAGGATTGAAAGAATTTCCCGATGAATTTCTTGAAGAAGTAGCTTGCGACGAATTATCCCTTCCGTCCAAATCATTGGTGATGGGCCCGGAAATATTCGGTTCGTTTGAAATTACAGATTCGGATGGCAATCCGTTTCTTCAAACAGAAGATCAGTACAAATTAAAATATATATTGTATTCGAATCGCTATAAGCCATCCCAAATAAGAATTCCAACGGAACCGGCGAACATTAAAGATACCGTTAGACAGTATGAAAAACACCTGGATGGCTTTCTAATCGGAATAGAAAAAGATTTCAAAGAACATTTTCCAGATTCGAAAGATCTTAATAAAATATCAAATCAAATCTTTGGTGCCGTAAGTCTTCAGCGTTATTGAAAAACTTGATTGAGTTTAGTGAAAATATTGCCGGCTATATCTGCACTTTTTTCGGAGAAAAATACCTCGACAATTATATTGATTATTTCAACAGCGATTATTCCGGTTACCTGCGCATATCTTCGCTTATTGATAATTGGCAGGAAATTATTGAACGGTTAAAGAAGTATGATATTAAACTTGAACAGGTAGAATCCGTTCCCAATGCCTATAGTATAATCGGCGGTTCTGAAGTTGCAGGCAAAACTCTCGAATTTATTCTCGGTAAATATTATATCCAAAGTTTATCTTCGATGATTCCCGCATTAGTTTTGCAACCCGACAAAAATGATATGGTTCTAGACCTTTGTGCAGCGCCCGGTTCCAAGACAACACAGCTTGCAGATATGATGGGAAATAAAGGAACGCTCTATGCAAATGAAATTTCCGTTGATCGAATTAAAAGTCTTGTTTTCAACATTGAAAAAATGAACCTTGTGAATGTTGGCGTGATTAACAAAAAAGGTGAATTGTTGAGTAAAATTTTTCAAAATTATTTTGATAAAATACTTGTTGATGCTCCTTGCAGTGCCCTGGGAATTTTGCAAAAGAAGGGCGAAGTAAACAACTGGTGGAATATCAACAAAATTCCCCAGTTTTCCGATATTCAATTCCGTCTGCTTTTGAGTGCGTTTAAGATGTGTAAGATTGGGGGAGAGATTGTTTATTCTACATGTACTCTTACACTTGAAGAAAATGAATTGGTTTTGAATAAGCTGTTGAAAAATTATCCGGCGGAAATCTGTGATATTGAACTGCCGGTTAAATCGCATGAAGCATTTGTAAAATATAATAATGAGAGTTTACACGAAGATATTTCTAAAGCAAGAAGAATTTTGCCGTGGGAAATTAATTCCGAAGGGTTCTTTATTGCGAAAATAAAAAAAAACGGAAAGGTGGAATCTACTTCTTCAAGAAGTTTCGCTAATGAAAACAAGTTTGAATTGCAAAGTTACAATAAAGCGAAAATCAAAAATCTTCTATCTGGATTAAAAGAAACTTTCGAGATAGATGATGAAATTTTTTCTCAGTATAAATATCTAGTAAAGAAAAATGATATTTTTTTTGTGGATAATGATTGGCAGGCAGACAATACTTCGGATTTCATGCGCATCGGTTCACGATTCGGACTTATAGATAAAAGGAATCAAGTACAATTGAATTCATTGGCAACGCAGATAATCGGGAAGTATGCAAATAAGAATATAATTGAGTTGGAAAATCTTGATGAACTTGATGTCTATCTCAAAGGCGGTACAATTAAAAAAGATGTTGATAAAGTGGGACAGAAGTTAATTAAGTACGGAAATGGAATTATAGGAACAGTTGCAGCAACTACGGATGGACTCAAAAGTCAATTCCCGCGAGCGTTTAGAACACAAGAAATAGTATTGAAATAAAAAAGGGCGGCTAATGAGCCGCCCTGTCTTCCTACAAACTTCTAATTACTAAATTCTATTTTCACACATCATAATAAAGTTCAAATTCATGCGGATGAGGACGCAAAGCCATAGGCTTTATTTCTTTTTCTATTTTATAATTGATCCACGTACTAATTACGTCTTCGGTAAATACATCGCCCTTCAACAGAAATTCATGATCGTCTGCGAGAGCTTTTAATGCAAGTCCTAAAGACTCCGGCGTGGATGGAACATCTTTTAATTCTTCTGGCGACATGTCATAAATATCTTTATCAAGAGGTTCGCCCGGGTCGATGCGGTTTATAATGCCATCAAGACCTGCCATCAATATAGCTGAGAAAGCGAGATAAGGATTCGATGAAGGATCCGGGCATCGGAACTCGACTCTCTTTGCCTTCGGACTATTTGAATACATAGGAATTCTAATTGATGCACTTCTATTTCTTTGCGAGTAAGCAAGGTTAACCGGTGCTTCAAAGCCCGGGACCAAACGTTTATAAGAATTTGTGGTTGGATTTGTAAACGCAAGTAACGATGATGCATGCTTCAATAATCCTCCAATGAAATACAATCCTAATTCGCTTAAGCCGGCATAACCGCCGCCAGCAAATAAAGGTTTGCCTTTTAGCCACAGGCTGGTATGAACGTGCATACCGCTTCCGTTGTCTGCAAAAATCGGTTTGGGCATGTAAGTAGCAGTTTTGTTGTGTTTCTTTGCCGTGTTTTTTACAACGTATTTAAACATCAATAATTGATCTGCAGCTCTTAAGAGCGGTGCAAAGCGTAAGTCGATTTCGCACTGACCGCCGGATGCAACTTCATGATGCTGCGCTTCAACTTCAACGCCCATATTAATTAAATTACTGACCATTTCATTTCGCAGGTCAACCAATGAATCTGTTGGCGGAACGGGGAAGTATCCCTCTTTATATCTAGGTTTGTAGCCGAGATTCGGAGTTTCGTCTCTGCCGGAATTCCAGCGTCCTTCAATTGAATCGACGAAATAGAATCCGCTGTTTGAACTTGTTTCAAATCTTACATCATCAAATACGAAGAATTCTGCTTCCGGTCCGAAAAATGCAGTATCCGCGATACCTGTAGATTTTAAGTATGCTTCAGCTTTCTGTGCAATGTTCCTCGGGCAACGGGAATATTTTTCTTTTGTAGCCGGTTCATATACGTCGCAAGTAAGGCTTATGGTCGGAGCTTCGATAAACGGATCGAGGAACATTGTCTCTGGATCTGGCATAATTAACATGTCGCTTTCGTTAATGCTTTTCCAACCGCGGATTGAAGAACCGTCGAAGCCGAAACCGTCTTCGAATGAATCAGCCGTTAGCTGACTAACAGGTACGGTGAAGTGCTGCCATTGTCCGGGGAAATCCATGAACTTGAAATCAATGAATTGAATTTTATTAGACTTAATAAAACTCAATACATTTTCTGAAGCCGATGCTGCTTTAGCCATAATGTCTCCTTTATTTTAATATGATTTAGATATTTAAACTTGTCGTCTCTTTAATAGTAGAAAGAACAAAACTTGTAACCGTTCTTGCGACGCCGGGCCATGACTGGATTTTCCCCAGAAGCTTTTCGAGTTCTTCCGTGTTTTTTGCCAATGCTTTTAAGATATGTGAGCCTTCTCCAAGGACAGAATAACATTCCAAAATTTCGGGTGTCTTTTTGACATGTTCTGTCAGTTTCTCGTAACTTTTGGAGGAATCCATAATTACAACAATGAAAGCCATAATATCGTAACCGAAAACATGCCGTTTCAGCTTGGTGTAATATCCTTCAATTATTTGGCTCTCTTCCAGTTTTCTGAGTCGTTCACTTAAGGAAGGAATTGATAAACCGGCTATTTCGGCAAGTTCATTTCTTTTGGTTCTGCCGTTTTCCTGAAGTTTTCTTAAGATTTTAATGTCTAAGTCATCTAACATGGCTGTATTAATTTTTTTAGGAATTTTATAAATTTTACCTCAAAATATAAGGCATATAGAGAATAATTTGCAAGTGGAATTTTGATAAAATTGAATAAAATAGGATGATTTATCCAAAGGGGCGACCACAGTACGGCTCCCATTTGCCTTGGGAAGGTTTGTTTATTGAATTGAGATTCTGAAATAAAATAATACGTTTTTTATATTCTCAGGGAGGTTATTCGCTTTGATAATATAGTTGTTAAATTCCCTTCGCAGCGGATATTCTTTTCTTAGTCGGTCGAAATATGGGGGTCGCTCTTCTTCACTTAGGGTTAGAGATGATTTGAGAAGTTCGCTGTCTTTTTCTATATCATAAATGTTATCAAAGATTTTGTTCAGCGTGTTTTCTTCAAGGAGAGGATCCTCTAGTTCAATAATATTGTCCGGTACTTTCGGGTAAACTGGTTCCCATCTGCCTTCCTTATTTAAAAACTTGCACAGTTTATCATGTACCATCACAGTTCCGTTTACCTTTCCCTCAAGAGAATAACCGGCAATATGAGGAGTAGCAAAGTTAACCATTTCCAGAAGTTCATGATTTATTGCAGGTTCATTTTCCCAAACATCAAGAACTGTGAATAAATCTCTTCTTGTCTTAAGTCTGTTTAGCAAAGTTTCGTTGTTAACCACAGGTCCCCTAGATGAGTTAATTAATAGAGCACCGTTCTTTATTAGGTCCATGTTTTGTTCGTCAAGCAAATGATAAGTTTTGTCAGTTCCGGTTTTATTTAACGGAACGTGAAATGTTATAATATCGGCAGATAAAGTTTCTTCTAGACTTGAGAATTCATTACTTCCCGTTTTTCTTTGCAGTGGCGGATCGTTTAGAATAACTTTGAAACCGAGCGCTCTTGATACTTTTGCTACTTTACTTCCAATATTTCCAACCCCAACAATTCCAATCGATTTATTTTTCATACTGATTTTATTTGCGGTGAAAATCTTGAATATACTTGTTAAAACATATTCTGTCACAGCATATGAATTACATCCTGCGGCATCTGTGAATTCGATTCTATTCTGCATCAAGAAATTTTTATCGATATGGTCTGTGCCGATGGTAGCGGTTCCTACAAACTTTACTTTTGTTCCCTTTAACAGATTCTCGTCAACCCTAGTTATTGATCGAACGATCAAAATGTCGGCATCTTTGAGTAATTCATTTGTAATTTTTCTGCCGCTTATCAGGGTGACTTTGCCGAATTCACCAAATGCTTCCTTACCAAAAGAAATATTTTCTTCAACAATAATTTTCATTTCAAAAACTGAATAATTATGAGTATACAAAATTAATAAAGTTCGGCTAAATAGCGGATTTGGTTTATAGAGTATTTGTTAAACCCTTGTCAAATAGTTATCTTTGCGCCTAAATTTTTTGGCTGGAGTATCGAAATTCGTATGAAATTCAAGAAAAGAACACATACTTGCGGGGAATTAAGAGAAAAGGATATCGGTGAAAAAGTCGTGCTTAACGGTTGGGTTAACACCAGGCGAGATTTAGGCGGGGTAATATTTATTGAATTAAGAGACAGGTATGGAATTATGCAAGTTGTGTTTGAACCTTCTTATAATTCCGAAGCGCACGAACACGGGAAAAAACTCCGGAGTGAATTTGTAATTTCGGTCGAGGGAAAAGTTAGAAAGAGACCGGAAGGAACAGAGAATGATCAACTTCCAACCGGTTATGTTGATGTGATGGTTGATAAGCTCATCATTCTTAACCAGGCAGAAACGCCACCGTTTCAAATTGAAGATAAAGTTGACGTAAGCGAAGATACGAGATTGAAATATAGGTATATTGATTTACGCAGACCTCAAATGCAGAACAACATGCTTCTGCGTCATAAGATGTACCAAATTGCAAGAAAATATTTCGATCAGAATAATTTTGTTGAAATAGAAACACCGGTATTGATGAAGAGTACACCGGAAGGTGCGCGGGATTTCATTGTACCGAGCAGGCTTCACAAAGGAAAATTCTACGCGCTTCCGCAATCACCCCAACAATATAAACAGTTATTAATGGTTTCGGGATATGACAGATACTTTCAAATAGTTAAGTGTTTTCGGGACGAAGATCTTCGAGCAGATAGGCAACCTGAGTTCACTCAAATTGATGTTGAAATGTCGTTTGTCGATGTAGAAGATGTTTTAGAAGTGGTAGAAGGGTTAATGAAAGTGTTTTTTAAGAAAGTAATGGAATATGATTTAACATTACCAATTCCAAGACTTTCCTTTGAAGATACCATGCAGAAGTACGGCAGTGATAAACCCGATCTTCGATTTTCACTGGAGATGGTAACTCTAAACGAGACGGTTAAAAACACAGAATTCAGGGTGTTCAAAGATGCACTGAAAAATAACGGAATTGTTACCGGATTATTGGCAAAAGGGTGCGGGGATTATACTAGAAACCAACTTGATGTATTGACTGACTTTGTTAAAAAACTCGGTGCCGGTGGATTAATCTGGATGCGCGTGAAAGAAAATGATCTTGATGCACCGGTTGCAAAATTTTTTGCCGATCAGGAGAAAGTCGACATTATAAAAAAGATGAATGCGGAAAGCGGCGACTTAATTTTCATTTTGACCGGTCAAAAGTATCGTGCGCTATCAATAATGGGATCACTTAGACTGGAAATGGCAAGAAGGTTAAATCTAGTTAAACCAGATGCAAAACCGGTACTTTTGTGGGTAACAGATTTTCCACTATTTGAGTGGGACGATCAGACACAAAGATACTATGCAATGCACCATCCTTTTACATCGCCAAGATTGGAAGACATCGAAGAGATGGATAAAAATCCTGCTAACGTAAAAGCGAGAGCTTATGATCTGGTATTAAATGGGAATGAAATTGCAGGTGGAAGTATTAGAATTCACGATGCAGAGTTGCAGGCAAAGATGTTTAAAGTGTTGGGAATTTCGCGTGAAGAAGCTCAGGAGAAATTCGGATTTTTAATGAATGCTTTTAAGTTTGGTGCCCCGCCGCATGGTGGAATAGCTTTCGGATTTGACCGTCTAGTAATGTTGTTTGCAGGCGAATCCTCAATCCGTGATGTTATTGCATTTCCCAAAACTTCAAGCGGCATGTCTCTGATGGATGATTCACCATCTACAGTAAATGATGAGCAATTAACGGAACTTCATATTAGAGTTAAATAGACTCCTAATAACTACAGTAATTACCCCCATTCTACATGTAATAATTTCCGATTTAGGTTTTACAATCGAAATCAGTGATATTTTTTGTTTGGATAATTGTGCTGAATTCTTATATTAATATCATTGATCTGGAAAAATTTACCTCTTCTTTTAATCTGGTTTGAAATTTGAAAAAATCTATCTCCAATAATGTTTACTATCTGACATAAAGCGGTAATTTTTACATAAAAAAATTCGAGAGAGGTTCGTGGGACAGCAACAATTACTACTTATAGTTCTTGGTATTGTAGTGGTTAGTATTGCAATCTTTGTGGGAATTAACTTGTTCCGGGCAAATGCTATTGAGACTAAGAGAAATAATGTAATTAATGAATGTATAAACTTAGCTTCATTAGCCCAACAATACTATATGAAACCGGTACCGCTTGGAGGGGGTGGGAGAACATTCACCGGTTGGAAAGTCCCTTCAGAACTTTCGCTAACAGCAAATGGAAACTACAAAGCAACGGTATTTCAAGACTCAGT
>CAZRIQ010000008.1:0-7886 GCA_964600175.1 uncultured Melioribacter sp.
CCAAAATAAATGACCCTGTATTGCTAATTTAAATCCATATGGTCCCGCTGCCGTATATAAACATTTTGTTTCCCAATACAGGGTCATTTCTTATGGTTTCTAAATGACCCTGTATTGGGAAATGAAATCCATATGGTTCCGCTGCCGTATATAAACATTTTGTTTCTTCTGATCTACGCAGTGATTTTTTCTCTGGGAAATCTTCTGAGGGAAAAATCACAACCCGAGGATGGAAAAATTGTTATAAGCACAATACTAAATTGTCTTGGCGCTTACGGATTGTACCTGATAATAACCATTTCGGAATTTAAAGATGTGCTTCCGGTATCGCATTTGCTTTCATCAATTGTCTTCCTGTCATTATCAATTTTGTTTTGGGTTAAGGAAAAGAGTAAATATTCGACTTTCTTCTATGCACTTCTCGGTTATTTCGCTTTAAGTGTTGCTATCATAGCACAATTCAATGTGCCGAATTTCTTTGTTTGGTTATGCTGGCAGAGTTTACTCGTTGTCTCTACGGCATTATGGTTCCGTTCAAAAATCATTATTGTTGCGAACTTTGTTATTTATCTTGGATTGTTTATAGCTTATCTGATTTTAGCAGGTAAGATTAGTCTTGTAAGTTTGAGCTTTGGAGTTGTTGCGTTGTTAAGTGCAAGAATTATGAATTGGCAAAAAGATAAACTTGAGCTTAAGACCGAAATTATGAGGATAGCGTATCTAACATCTGCCTTTTTCATTTTCCCATACTCTTTGTTCCATATCGTAGCAAGCGAATATGTCGCTTTATCATGGATTGGAGTTGCCTTATTTTATTATTTTATGAGCAGGTTGTTGAATAATAAAAAATACAGATGGATGGCTTTACTCACTTTGATATTGACTGTTCTATACGTTTTAATTATCGGGATAACTATGCTTGATCCGAGTTACCGGATCGTTTCATTTATTGCTTTGGGAATAGTGTTAATTGTTACATCAATTTTATATACTAAGTTCAAGTCAAAAACGGAATTGAATGATAAACAAAGTCCCGGTGAGGACAAGATCATTGCAGGTTAATTCAGTAATTTAGAAAATAAAGCTTCTTAATGAATTATATTATAAACTAAACCAGAAAAAAAATGTCGATGGATAGAAGGAAATTTTTAAATACCCTGTTGGGTTTTGGAGGGATAGGTGGATTGGCTGCCATTATTTATCCTATTCTTAATTACATGCTGCCTCCGAAATCAGCCGAACCGAAAGTCAACTCCGTTAAAGCGGGAGCTGCTTCTGCTTTTGCGGATAATAGTTACAAGATTATAAAGTTTGGAAGGAAGCCAGTTATTCTTGTAAAGACGGATGACGGTCAATTCAAAGCGCTTGCGGCTACTTGTACACATCTTGGTTGTATAGTTCAGTATAGAAAAGATACTAGACAGATTTGGTGCGCCTGTCATAATGGAGTTTATGACCTTAACGGCAGGAATGTTTCTGGTCCGCCGCCGAAACCGCTTGAGCCGTATGACGTGAAAGTCGTCAAAGATGAAATTGTAATTACAAAAATAGGTTAATTTCAGATGAAAAAAGTTGGGCCAAAAATTGTTTCCTGGATTGATGAACGTTATGATCTAACCCCTGTCCGCAATCTTCTTCAGCATAAAAAGGTTCCCGAACATAAGCATTCAATCTGGTATTATTTCGGTGGAGTAACATTATTCCTTTTTATAGTTCAACTGTTTACTGGAATATTGCTGCTTCTTTATTATAGACCGGGGGAGAACAGCGCTTATGAAAGTGTACGTTTTATTGTAACTGAAGTCAAATTCGGCTGGTTGATACGAAACGTTCACAGCTGGTCTGCGAACCTGCTTGTGTTCTTTGCATTTGTTCATATGTTCAGCGTGTTTTTTACACAATCATATAAAAAGCCGAGAGAGCTGACATGGGTTACGGGATTTATAATCCTGGTTTTTTCTCTCGCTTTCGGATTCAGCGGTTACTTACTTCCATGGAATGAACTTGCTTTCTTTGCTACGAAAGTCGGAACCGATATAGTTGGTGTAATACCGGTAGTAGGAGATAAACTAAAAGTAATTTTACGCGGCGGAGATGATGTAACCGGTGCAACACTATCGAGATTTTTTGGAATACACGTAGCAATTCTTCCGGCAATATTTACTTTCTTTTTGGTACTGCATCTTCTTTTTATTCAGAGACAGGGGATGCATGAACCGGAACACTTTAAGAATCTGCCTGAAGAGAAGAAAAAGTACATTCCGTTTTTTCCGGATTTCGCACTGAAAGATGCCTTGCTATGGCTTATAGTTTTTAACATTCTTCTTTTTCTAGCGCTTTATTTCCCGTGGGATCTGGGTAACAAAGCCGACCCGTTTGCTGCAGCGCCTCAAGGGATAAGACCCGAATGGTATTTCATGTTTATGTTCCAGTCACTCAAGTTTCTTCCCGCACATGTTTTGTTTTTAGAAGGGGAGTTACTCGGTGTGTTGTTTTTCGGTTTTGCAGGATTGGTCTGGATGTTGATTCCGTTTTTTAAGATAAAAAGGAAGCCCGGCTGGAAAATGCAGCCGATAACTATAATTGGAATTTTCATTGTAGTATTTATTGTTGTAATGACGATCTTAGGTTATTTATTATAGGAATTACAAAATGAGAAAGAGATTAATTTATTTGCCGGTATTTACTTTGCTATTGTTTTCTTCGTTCGGTTTTTCGCAGCAGGAAAAGAAGATTAATAATGCAGCCCAGGTGGATCAGTGTGTTACCTGTCATAGTGAAAATGATATGCTTCCGAGCGATTATTCGGAGAACGATGTTCATAGACATGCAAGTCTTTCATGTCAAGGTTGTCACGGTGGAGATAAAACAAGTTCCGATCCCGATGTTGCAATGAGTCCGGCAAAAGGATTTGTTGGCGTTCCCGATAGAAAAGACATTCCCAAATTCTGCGGAAAATGTCATTCCAATATTAATATAATGAGAGTATACCAGCCGCGGATTGCTACCGATCAAGTTGAGCAGTATTACACGAGTGTTCACGGTAAAAGATTAATGGCAGGTGATAAGAACGTAGCGGAATGTACGAGTTGTCATACTGCTCACGATATTCTTCCTGCGAGCGATCCGAGATCTACAGTTTATGCTTTGAATGTTCCGAATACATGTAATAAATGTCACGGTGACAAAAAGTTGATGGATAAATACAATCTCCCCAGCAACCAAATGGAAGAGTATTCCAAAAGCGTTCATGGAGTAGATTTATTGCAGAATAAGGATGTTGGTGCGCCGGCCTGTAATGATTGTCATGGGAATCACGGTGCAATGCCGCCCGGCGTAACTTCGATATCTTATGTCTGCGGAACATGTCACGTTAATAACCTGAATTACTTCAACGCGTCGCCAATGGCGGAACCGTTTAAAGAACTCGATTACCACGGTTGCGAACAGTGTCATGGTAATCACGGTATTCATAAAACGAGCGACGATATGATTGGCATTGGGGATAAATCCACATGTACCGTCTGTCACGGAGAGGGCGATGAAGGATATACTGTTGCAGAGAAAATAAGCGGGTATCTATCCGGTCTAAATTCAAAGTACGATTTAGCAGATAAGAAACTTTCGGAAGTCCGCGATAAAGGCATGGATGACGTTGAAATCGGTTTTCTGCTTCAGGATTCAAAGCAAGATTTAATACAATCAAGAACATTGATTCATACGTTTGATACAACAAAAGTGGGAAACAAAATCAAAGAGGGACTCGGTATTGCCGATAAGGCTATAAATCTTGCGGATGCACAAATTGATGAATATTATACAAGACGAAACGGATTTGCCGCAGCAACAATCATATTCTTAATTTTGATGATTGCATTGTACCTAAAGATAAAGGATATGAGGAAAAAGAATAGCTGAACTTTCAAATTAACCAAGTATATCAAGGATAATTAACTGCCCGTATTGAGGTTGGTTTTTTAGGGGCAGATTCTATAATTTAGCCCACCGAAAGTAAGATTATTTACACCAAATATCTCAGTTGATGTCAGTTTAATTCATTAAGGAAAACTATGAAAATCAAATTACCGCATTCTTCCCAAAACTGGATTTCTCTTATAGGGGCGACGATAGCTCTAATCAGTCTTTTTATGATAATCTTCCTTTTTGTAATCACCGCTTTCTCCGCTCAAGGAAGATCTTACTTGGGACTTGTTACATATATAATTCTTCCCGTATTCCTAATTATCGGTTTGCTTTTAATTCCTCTCGGAATGTATTTGAAAGTTCGGAGGAATAAAAAGAAAAACATATTACCGGTATCCGGCTGGCCGCAAGTAGATTTAAATGATATCAGGCATAGAAATGCTTTCTTTATTTTCACCGTTGGTACAACAATCTTTCTTTTTCTTTCAGCTGTGGGGAGTTACGAGGCATTTCATTATACGGAGTCCGTAAAATTTTGCGGAACTCTTTGCCATAATGTTATGAAACCCGAGTACACGGCTTATCAAAATTCACCTCACGCTCGCGTTGCATGTGTTGATTGCCATGTAGGTTCGGGTGCTAGCTGGTATGTGAGGTCAAAACTTTCCGGGTTATACCAGGTTTATGCTGTTACTCTGGGAAATTATCCGAAGCCGATCCCCACGCCGATCCACAATTTACGTCCGGCAAGAGAAACTTGCGAAGAGTGCCATTGGCCTCAAAAATTTTACTCACGTAGTTTAAGAACTGAGAAACATTATCTCGCCGACGAAACAAATTCCGAATGGGATATTGTGTTGACTATGAAAATAGGCTCGAGTTTAAGTGCGCTTGGATTACAAGAAGGAATTCACTGGCATATTAATCCCGATGTAAAAATTGAATACAAAGCTTCCGACGAAAAACGCCAGGTTATTCCTTGGGTTCGATACACAAACTTAAAAACCGGTAAGGTGGCGGTCTTTGAAGATGAAAATAACACGCTCGATAAAGAAGAACTCGATAGTCTCGAAACGCGTGTAATGGATTGTATGGACTGCCACAATAGACCTTCACACAATTATCAACCGCCGGCGTTTTTCATTAATAATGCAATTACCGCCGGAGAAATTCCCAAGGAACTGCCGGAAGTAAAAACTGAGGCGATGGACATCTTAGGAGAACAATTCTCCACAACCGATTCCGCAATACAGTATATCAATACTTCTATGCATGAGTTTTATCAGGACAATTATCCTGAAGTTTATGCTTCAAAGGAAAATTTGGTTAATGAAGCAATTAACGGTATTCAAACCGAATTTAAGAAAAACATATTTCCCGAAATGAAAGTACGCTGGGATGCATATCCGAATAACATTGGGCATATAGAATTTATGGGTTGTTTCAGATGCCATAACGGTTCGCACACAGCCAAAGACGGGAAGATGATACCGAGGAATTGCACGTTGTGTCATGATATAACCGCACAGGGACCGCCTGATAAACTTGAAACTGCGCCGATAAACGGTTCGCTGGAATTCAAACACCCGGTCGATATCGGTGAAGCATGGAAAGATATGGCCTGCGTTGAATGCCATACGGGATTGAATCCATAATCTATTTTTCCCCGACCTAAAAATTAAAAGCGTGTCGTTCTATTGAGAATAACACGCTTTTCTTTTTTATATTTAACTCATATTAATTTCTATCTGTTCAAATGATTGAAATAATTAACCTTCAAAAGAGTTTTGGCAACAATCATGTATTAAAAGGCATAGATCTGCAAATCAAGGAAGGAGAAACCCTTGCTATAATAGGGAGGAGCGGCTGCGGGAAAAGTGTTTTGCTTAAACACATTGTGGGACTCCTTAAACCCGATAGCGGCGATGTAAAAGTTGATGGGAAAACGATTGGAGAATTAGGGGAAAATGAATTATACAAGGTAAGAAGACGATTTGGATTTTTGTTTCAAGGCTCAGCATTGTTCGACTCGATGACGGTAGAAGAAAATGTCAGTCTTCCGTTGATTGAAAGCGGCAACGGAGAATCAAAAATTGAGGTTGATGAACTTGTTGCACAAAAATTAGAACTTGTTGGTTTGCCCAGAACGCAAAAATTAAAACCAGCGGAGCTTTCCGGCGGAATGAAAAAACGCGTTGCACTTGCACGGGCATTAATCACCAACCCGGCTTACATACTTTATGACGAACCTACTACTGGTCTCGACCCTATAATGTCGGATTCTATTGACGAACTAATAAAAGAATTGAATGAAAAGTTAAATGTTACTTCAATAGTTGTAACACATGATATGTTCAGCGTTAAGAACACTGCAGAGAAAATAGCAATGATGCATGAAGGGAAAATTTATTTTTCTGGAACGCCGGATGAAGTGGTTAATAGTAAAGATGAAGTAATTATAAATTTTGTAAAGAGAACGGGTTTCTAATCCATTCTCTCTTGCTCTTGATCGTGCTCTTGCTCTAATTTAAAGCAAGTTGATCAAGGTTAAGATCACGAGCAAGGGTAAGAATGAAAATTAAAATTTGATAATGTTGGAAGGGGCTCTTGAAAAAAGGAATCAAATATATTTGTTCTAACTGCGGTTATGAATCGTTAAGATGGTTGGGAAAATGCCCGTCATGTGAGGGGTGGAATACTTTTACAGAAGAATTAATAGAAGAGAAAAGACATTCACGCCGGAAAATGCCTACTCAAGTTGATTTAGCAAAACTTGATTTAGCAACTCATAAAGAAGAAGAACGCATCAAAACAAATATAAATGAGTTTGATAGAGTTCTCGGCGGCGGATTAATGCCGGGTTCCGTTGTCTTGATTGGCGGTGATCCGGGGATTGGAAAATCTACACTTGTTTTACAGGCAGCATCCGGTATAGATGGAAATATTATATATGTTACCGGCGAGGAATCGGTTAATCAAATTAATCTGCGAGCTAAAAGACTAAAAGTAAAATCCGGCAATATTTATTTGCTGACTGAAACAGACCTTGATGTTATTATAAATGCAATTGAAAAGAACTCTCCGGAAGTTGTTATCATTGATTCAATCCAAACGGTTTATAAATCGGATCTCGATAACGCTCCCGGGACAATCACTCAAATTAGGGAATGTACAGTTGAACTAATGCAGCTTGCAAAGAAAAAACAGTGTGCGGTAATTATCGTTGGTCATGTAACAAAAGAAGGTTTCATTGCCGGACCGAAGGTGCTTGAACACATAGTTGACACGGTACTTCAATTTGAAGGGGAGAGAAGTTATTCATATAGAATTTTGCGCGGACAGAAAAACCGTTTCGGCAGCACGAATGAAATTGGAATTTTCGAGATGCATGATGACGGTCTACAGGAAGTGAAGAACCCAAGCGAGATATTTTTAAGTGAAAGAGATAAAGAAATAACCGGCTCGGTAGTTACTTCAAGCATGGAAGGAACACGCCCGATTCTGCTTGAGGTGCAAGCACTTGTTACACCTTCGAGTTACGGAAATCCGCAAAGAGTTGCAACGGGTTTTGATTATAGGCGTCTTTCGATTTTGCTTGCGGTGTTGGAAAAGCGTGCCGGGTTGCGGCTTTCGTCCCAGAATGTATTTCTTAATATGGCAGGCGGTCTAAGAATTGACGAACCTGCCGTTGATCTTGCAGTCTGTTGTGCAATTGCATCCAGCTTTAAAGACAAGTTTGCAAAGAACGAATATCTTGTAATCGGTGAGGTCGGTCTCGGCGGCGAAGTAAGAAGTGTAAGTCATATTGATAAAAGAATTCAAGAAGCCGCAAAGCTCGGTTTCAAAAAAGTAATCATTCCTTCAAACAATTTGAAGTCGGTTAAAAGTAAATCCGGATTGAACCTGATCCCCGTTGACAGCATTACTGTGGCGATTAAAGAAGTTATAGAATGAGTTCAATA
>CAZRIQ010000008.1:7896-18620 GCA_964600175.1 uncultured Melioribacter sp.
AGTTTATGACCTATCAAATCAAAATAGTTTTATTCTTGCTGGGTTCCGCAGTTATAATACTTCTTACCCGCAAATCACTTAAAAGTTTTTCGGTTCATGGGTTTTACCGCCTCTTTGCATTTGAATTTATTTTAGTCCTCTTTCTAATTAACGTTGATTACTGGTTCGTTGATCCGTTTAGCGGCATTCATATACTGTCTTGGTTAATATTGTTTATATCAATATACTTTGCGGTTGCCGGTATTATAATGTTAAAATTAATCGGTAAGCCCGATAGAGAAATTAAGAGTGATTCGGATTATACATTCGAAAAAACTACGAAGCTGGTAACGATTGGTCTATATAAGCACATTCGTCATCCCATGTATGCATCTCTTCTTTATCTTGCGTGGGGAATTTATTTTAAGAATATGTCCCCTTGGAGCAGTCTTCTCATGTTGTTGGCAACCTTCTTTTTATATGTAACTGCGAGAGTAGAAGAAAATGAAAACGTTGAAAAGTTTGGAAAGGATTATCTCGAGTATATGAAAAAGAGCAAGATGTTTGTTCCGTTCCTTTTTTAATACCGTGCCTTTGGTAAGGTGGCGGAATTAATCAGGAATATAAATTATAGAAGCTTACTTGCTTCCTCGGCTATTTCGGCAGAAACCAAAATTCTTCCGCATGATTCGCACGAGTACATTCTTTTATTCTGTTTGATCTCAAGCTGACGCTGCGGCGGGACTACGTTATGACATCCGTCGCAAGCAGAACGGTTGATAGAAACCAAGGCTTTGCCTCCGAGTGCTTTCCTTATTCTCATGTATGTGTTGTAATCGGGTTTCTTAATTTTTGACGCAACTTTATCCCGCTTATCTTTTAGTCTTAACTCTTCTCTTTCGTTGGCTTTAATTATTTGTTTTAATTCGGCTTCTTTTTCTTTCAATTCAACCGTGAGAGTATCTAGTTGAGGGGTTACTTCTTCAACCTCACTTTTTAACTTTTGAACGAGATTCTCCAATTCATCGCTTTCGGAATCCAGTTTTTCAATCTCTTCTTCCGAGTGGTCTATTTCTTTAGTTAATGCATCGTATTCTTTATTGTTGCGTACCTGGTACAACTGCGATTTGAACTTTTTCAGATTTGCTTTAAGCAGCTCCACCTCGTTGTCGTTGCTTTTTCTTTTCTCAAGAGATTTCTTTTTTTCTTTTTCTTTTTCATTGATCTGTTTTTTGATTGTGGAGATTTGGTCATTCAAGTCATTAACGGCTGCAGGAAGATCTCCACGGAGTTCCTCAAGCTCATCCAGCTGATCATCGATCAACTGTAGTTCATAAAGGGTCAATAATCGGTCTTGCAATTTTTATTACTCCTTAATGTTTATAAAATTTTATAGGATTTGTAGAACTGCTGTACTTAAAAATTTTGACCTCGTTGCTATCTTTTAAAATTTTTCCAATTCTTTTTTTCACTGCATCCAGAGAAAAAATTTCGGTTTCATAATGTCCCGCGTCGATTAAAAGAATCTTACCGAGAGCATCGTGAAATGTGTGATATTTAATATCAGCAGTAATCAACGAATCCGCACCGGCACTTATTGCTGAATTGAGTAAAGCCGAACCGCTTCCGCCGCAGACAGCCACTTTCCTAATTTTTTTGTTTTTTCCGGCGCAGTATCTGAAGGATTTGGTTCTCAAACTTTTTGAGACATGACTTAAAAATTGTGTTACAGTTAATTCGTTTTCCAATTCGCCAATTGCACCTTCACCGTAATTCAAGTTTTTGTTCTTAAGGGGATAAATATCATATGCAGGTTCTTCATAAGGATGAGCTTTAATCATTGCGGTCAATACTTTATTTAGGTTCCACGAGTCAACAACAAATTCCAACCGGGATTCAACAACACTTTCATAAACGCCTTTTTTGCCGACTACAGGATTTGTACTTTTCGATCCTCTAAATGTTCCTTTGCCGGTATATCTGTTGGAACAATTGCTGTATTCGCCGATTACTCCGGCACCTTCTTTAAAGACTGCGCCTGCTATTTTTTCTTCGTTCTTCTCGGGAACGAAAACAACCACCTTAAACCGGTTGCCTTCTTCGGATTCAAGGAAACGGATGTTCTTTAGTCTTAATCTTTTTGCCAGCTCGAAAGAAACCCCGTCTTTGGTAAAATCCAGATTGGTGTGTGCGGAGTAAACGGTAATGTTGTTCTTAATAAGTTTTTCTATCAGTTTGGAATTCGGGTCTTTTTGGAAATCTAATTTTTTGATTGGATGGAAAATGAAGGGATGATGGGTAAAGATAAAATTGCATTTTTTCTTTTGAGCTTCTCGTAAGACTTCTTCGGTAAGCTCCAGGCAGAGCATTATGTTTTTTATCTTTACCCCCTTTGAGCCTACTTGGATGCCTACGTTGTCTTTATCCCAAGCAGCACCGGGGGGCGCCCACTCTTCAAGATATTTTATCAAATCTCCTGCAATCATATATGTATAAAAAAAATGCACTCCTTAAACTTTGGGAGTGCATTTGGTATATCAATTTTTATAATCTGTCTGAGAATTTCTCTTCTCGGTCTCTGAAATGATCTTTAATGTCATATTTAACTTAACAAATATAGGTTTTTCGCCAAATATGTACAATACTGATAATGCTACATTATACGGGGTCTATCCATTTGTTGTCCTCTTTAATTAGCCCGATAAGTTCGTTTACAGCGTATTCCGAGGCTATATTTCTTTTTACGACCTCTTTGCCACGATATAGTGTGATTTTGCCCGGCCCGGAACCGACGTAGCCGTAGTCGGCATCTGCCATTTCGCCCGGACCATTTACAATACAGCCCATAATTGCAATTTTTACACCCTTGAGTTGCTCAGTCTGTTTGCGGATTTTGTTTGTAACTTCGACTAAGTCAAATAATGTTCTTCCGCATGAGGGGCACGCAATATACTCAGTTTTTGAAATTCTTGTTCTGGTCGCCTGAAGAATCCCGAATGATGTTCTGTTTATGAATTTGTGCATATCCGGTTCGTTCGAAGTATTATCTGCGGTTAGCCAAATCCCGTCGCCGAAGCCATCGATCAATAATGCCCCGAAATCCGTCGAGGCATAAAGCCGTAAATTGTCTTCGTCGATGCCTATGTAATCTCTTTTTATAATTACCGGGTTGTTAATTTTGTTTTTGTACAACTCGAAAAATATTCTTCTTTGTTCCGCCATTCCGTGTTTGTTAGAAGTAGAAACCACGAAGACAAGTGTAGAATCATTTTTTATTTTTTGAATTGAATCGCCGGGTAAATCATGAATACTTATCTTGACAAAGTTTATCACAGAAGATTTTTGTGCTGAACCGGTATACAGTTCTATGTTAGAATAAAATGGAAATCCGTTTGTTTTATCTTCAAGTGAAATCCACTTTTTGAAATTATAAATTACTTTTACACTGTTCGGAGGATCGAACGGTAGATTGTTTTCTCCCATAAAAAGCAGATCGCAGGATGTTTCGTTCATATTCCATTTGTCGGTAACCGGGTCGTAATTCAATCCGACGGATTTCAAATCCGAGTAATTTTTTATTCCCTGCTTGGAAAAATCAGCGACAACTTTCGGAACAGTGTCTCCGCCGATTCCTGCTACTTCAAAAGCAGAATGTTTTTCATAAACAAAAGGATTTTTGGGCGATTCTTCGATTGGAGAAATTTCTTGATGATCTTCTCTTCCTTTGTAACGGTTTGCAAGCGAAATTGCAACCGGTGCTTCGTATTCGGGTTCTTCGGTTAATGATACTCTTATCGAATCACCGATTCCGTCTTCCAGTAAAGTGCCTATACCGACCGACGATTTTATTCTGCCGTCCTCTCCGTCGCCTGCTTCCGTAACTCCAAGATGAAGGGGATAATTCATTCCTTCCTCTTTCATTTTTTGAATCAGCAAGCGGTAAGCTTGAACCATTACCTGCGGGTTGCTCGACTTCATTGAAAAGACAATACTATAGTAATTGTTCTCTTCGCAGATTCGTGCAAACTCGAGCGCAGATTCAATCATACCAAGCGGCGTATCACCGTAGCGGCTCATAATCCTATCGGAAAGTGAGCCGTGGTTTGTCCCGATGCGCATTGCGGTTCCATACTCTTTGCAGATTTTTACAAGAGGTGTAAACTTTTCTCTTATTCTATCCAGCTCGGCGTTGTATTCGGAATCGTTATACTCGATAATTTTGAATTTCTTTTTGTCGGCGTAATTGCCCGGGTTTACTCTAACCTTTTCGACTATTCTTGCCGCAACTTCCGCCGCATTAGGTGTGAAGTGAATATCCGCAATAAGCGGAGTTGTATAGCCGCGTGCTCTAAGTTCTTTCTTAATATTCTCAAGATTTTTTGCTTCGTTAATACTCGGTGCTGTAATTCTAACATATTCGCATCCTGCTTTAATCATCCTGATGCTTTGTTCAACAGTTGCTTTTGTATCCATCGTATCGGTTGTTGTCATAGACTGAATCCGGATGGGATTGTTTCCACCAATTGGGACATTGCCTATCGGCACTTCTCTTGTTTTGTAACGGGAATACTTAGTGAGACTGTTGCAGTATTTTTTTATAGTGTCTATCATAGAAAGCTTTCGTTTTCAAAATCTTAAACAAAATTTTTTGAGATAAGTTCTATACTTATTGTTTCGTTAGAAAATGTATGAAAGAAGAAGCAAATTCGACCGCCGCCGCAGGATTCTGTGCGGTAATAATCTTATTATCTATATGAACGGGAATATCCTGGTATTCAATTCCTTCTCTTTCAAGTTCATTTATGTCGTCAGTGTAGCAAGTCGCTTTCTCTTTTAAAAGACCGGCTTTTGCTAAAATTAGCGGTGCGCTGCAGATTGCCCCAACAACCTTCTTTGCTTCGTAGAATTTTTGAGCTATGTTGTGCAAGTTTTTATTATTCCAATAATTTCTGGCGCCGTTTCCTCCAATAAAGATTATCCCGGCAAAATTTGTTTCGTGCATGTTGTATAATGAAACATCGTTTTTGACCTTCAACCCGGCGGAACCTATGCAAACCGAATGCGCATCGGATGCAATAAAGATTTTTAGATTTGCCCTTTCAAGCTGCGACGAAATTACCAGGAATTCCTGTTCGTTAAAATCCTCAGCGGGCAAAATCAACAAAACGCTTTGTTTTACCAAAAAATCAGAGCTCACTTTAATCCTTGAATTAAAATACAAATATATATTTTTGTTGGCAATTTGAGTTGTTTTAACTCTGTTTCAAATGCTTATAAATTATTCTAAATTCATTTGTTATCTTTAAATCCCTTTTTTACCGGAGTGAATTTTAGTGAGGATTTCAGAAACAAAGATTGACGAGATCAGAAATGCAGCCGATATTGTCGACATTATTTCCAGCTATGTTCAATTGAGAAAAAGGGGAAAGAACTTTATAGGACTTTGTCCGTTCCACTCCGAAAAAACGCCTTCATTTACCGTAAGCGGCGAAAAACAAATTTATAGGTGTTTCGGCTGTGGCGTCGGAGGAAATGTCTTTAAGTTTTTGATGGATTTTAAAAGTATCTCTTTTGTTGAAGCGGTTCAAGAAGTTGCCGAACAACTTGGGATTTCTGTTCAATTCGATCAAGGAGCTTCGGCTGAAGAGCAAAGCGAGCTTGAGGAGCTTTACGAAATCAATGTACTGGCTGCAAGATTTTTTTCGGATTACCTTTTGAAAAGCAACGAAGGGGAAATCGCAAGAGAATATTTCAAGAAGAGAAATATCAAACCGCAAACGCAGCGTTCTTTCGGTTTGGGATATGCGCCTGAAAGCTGGGATAATTTTTTACAGTACGCAAAAGAAAATAAAACCGATCTTCAAAAAGTCAAACAGCTCGGGTTGATCGATATTAATGAAAAAGGCGAGTATTATGATAAATTTAGAGGGCGAATAATCTTTCCGATCTTTTCTCCGAACGGAAGAGTAATTGCTTTCGGCGGAAGGATTTTGGACAACCGCGAAAATACCGCCAAGTATTTAAACTCCCCCGAATCACAGATTTACTTTAAGCGAAGATCGCTGTACGGGCTCTTTCATTCAAAGGAAGAGATTAGAAAGCTGGATAGAGCAATTTTGGTTGAAGGATACATGGATTTGATTTCACTTTTCCAGGGCGGCGTAAAAAATGTTGTTGCTTCATCCGGTACCTCTTTGACCGAAGAACAAGTTCAGCTTCTTTCGCGCTTCACAAAAAATATTATTGTCTTGTTTGATGCAGATACTGCCGGGCAGAAAGCATCTTTGCGGAGTATTGAAATTTTACTTAAGCAGGATTTTGAGGTCAAAGTTGTTTCGCTTCCCGAAGGCGAGGACCCGGACTCGTATATTCAAAAAGCGGGAAAAGAAAAATTTGATGAAGTAATATTGTCGGCGAGAAACTTTTTGGAATATCAAACGGCTCAATATGAACAAGCCGGAATGTTTGAAGATCCCGCAGAAATGACAAAGGCGATTCGCGAGCTTGTAAAAACACTTTCACTTGTAAGTGACGAACTGAAACGCAACCTGCTGCTGAAATCGATTTCTAAAAAATTTAACCTTAGGGAAAAGTTAATAGAAAATGAATTGGACGGGTTTCTTCAGCAGCAGAGTCGGCGTCCTCAACAAATTCGAACTGAAGCAACTGTTCGAGGAACGTCAAATACTTTGTCAAACTTAAAATTGGCTGCGAAAGACAATCCTTATGAAAAGGAATTGATTAGGCTTATGTACAGCGGTGATGAGGAGATCGTACGGTTTATTTTGGGAAATTTCGATTATAACGATTTTGAAAACCACGATTACAGAAAACTCGCTTCAATAGTCGAAGAGCATTTGAAAGAAGATAAAATTTCACCTTCGGCATTAATAGAAAAAATTGAAGGGGAAGAACTAAAAAATTTCATTTTTAATCTTTTGTTGGTTGATGAACAAATAAGTAAAGATTGGGGCGAGCGTTCTTTAAATGGTAAAATTGAAAAGGATACATTAGAGCATGCAACAGAGGTAGTTTTAAATTACAAAATTCATCGAATCAATGAAAAAATAAAACTTAACAATCAATTGATTGAAGAAACAAAAGACGACGCTAAATTAATTGAATTATTCAAAAAGAATAAAGAGCTGGTAGAAGAGAAGAAGTCGTTGAACAACGATCAATGATTTGATTTTTCAGAAAAAGAAATATGAACTACAATCCTTCCATTTATGAAATTAATGCCCGCGTTTGGTTAAGAAGATTTGATTCGGAATCTAGAAGAGCAACTTTAAAGGACATTCCGCTTTCGTATTGGGAAAGTTTGAAAAACAAGGGTATTGATTACGTCTGGCTGATGGGCGTTTGGCAGACGTGTCACGCATCCGTTGAAAACTATTGTTTTGAAGATGATTTAAAACGAAGTTATAGCCGTGTATTAAAAGATTGGAAAAAAGAAGATGTAATAGGGTCTCCCTTCGCAATTGATGTTTATGAATTAAATCCCGATTTAGGTGAGCCCGAGGATTTGTTGAAACTTAAAAACCAGCTTAACGAAATAGGATTAAAGTTAATTCTTGATTTTGTATCCAACCATTTCAATGCAGAGAGTTCTTTACTTAAATCCAAGCCCGAAATATTCTTGAATGCCTCCGAACAGAATTACCGCAACGATGAACATACGTTTTTCGAAGCCGCAGATGGTAGAATTTTTGCACATGGGCGCGACCCGTTTTTCCCGGCATGGCAGGATACGGTGCAGATTAATTATTTCAATCCGGCTGCAAGAAAATTTATGACAGAGACATTGATTAATTTGTCAAAAGTATGTGATGGTGTACGCTGCGATATGGCAATATTGGCTCTCAACAATATTCTCTCCGGTACATGGGCAGGGGTTGTTTGCAAAGACGGATTAGGAAAAGTAGACGGCGAATTTTGGAGGGAAGCAATTGAAAAAACAAAAAATGTAAGGAATGATTTTTTGTTTATCGGGGAAGCATATTGGAACCTTGAATGGGAACTTCAGAAACTCGGTTTCGATTATACTTATGATAAAATTTTAACAGATCGATTGAGAGCCGGAAACGTTAAAGAAATTCGCGGGCATTTACTTGCTGATAAGAATTATCAGCTTAAATCTGTACGTTTTATAGAGAATCATGATGAAGAACGCGCGGTTCAATCTTTGGGGAAAGAGAGGTCCAAAGCGGCGGCGGTAATTATCAGTACTATTCAAGGAATGAGATTTTATAATGACGGTCAATTCGAAGGAAAAAAAGTAAAATTACCTTTACAGCTTGGAAGAGAACCGGTCAATGAAAAAATACCGTCATTAAGTGTATTTTATGAAAAGCTTCTAGCTATTACTGAAGAAGAAATATTCAAAGAAGGAAGATGGAGTTTGTTATCAACGCTTTCGTCATGGCAAGGAAACGAAACTTATAAAAACATGTTGGCATGGGAATGGAAAATGAACGGACAAAACCGGTTAATAGCTGTAAACTATTCCGCCGTCGTTTCTACTTGTAGAGTTAAATTTGATGTAGAAGGATTCCCGGAAGAGTTTATCATCAAGGATTTATTAAACGAACAAAAATATATAAGGTCGGCAGAGGAAGTTTGTCACGCAGGATTGTATATTGAGTTGAAGCCTTTTCAAAGTCATATTTTTGCTTATTGAAATTAAGACAAAATTGATGGATTTTATAAATCCGGAGTATTTAACCGTAAATAAAAATAAACAGTAACAAAGTTTTTAGTCTTCTCCGTGTAACTCTGTGTCTTCTCTGTGTAGCTCTGTGTAATTTTTTAAACATATTAGTTACACGGAGAACCACGAAGAAAGCACAAAGAACCACAGAGTATTTATGATTTATTATTTCTAAAGTGAAAAAAGAAAATAACAAATATGCACAGGTAGCTTTTCCACAGCCGTTTAGGAATCTGTTTACTTATTCAATTCCCGCCGGACTTTCGGAAGCCGTTAAAATTGGAGTACGTGTTGTTGTCCCGTTCGGAAGAAGAACTCTTACCGGGTTTGTTGTTGAATTAAGTGATACGACGGATATAAAAGAAAAAATCAAACCGGTGAAGGACGTTCTGGATGAAAACCCGATATTCAATAAAGACTCGCTGAAATTTTACGAATGGATTTCTGACTATTACTTAAGTTCTTTGGGCGAAGCGCTCAAAAATTCGGTTCCGTACGGAACCGACATCGAATCGAAAAAGAAAGTTGTTTCCGAACCCGAAGTCTGCATGCAGTTGCTGAAATCCGAAAAGAGAAAAACATCCGTAAGAGCAAAAGTATTAAGCAAGCTGATTGAAAAAGACATTTATACGATTTCGCAACTTCAGAAAGCGGTTAAAAACAAAAACATTTACTCCGTACTTCGTTCGCTTGAATCGATCGGTGCAGTAAGTGTTGTGAATGAAGTTGACACGCAAAAAGTAAGAGTAAAAAAATTAAAACATGTAAGACTGGCAAGATCCATAGACGAGACGTATGAGGTTATCCCCGAACTGGAAAGGAAATCTTCGAAACAGGTTGTGCTTCTTTTGGAATTGATATCAAGAAAAGGCGATGATGTTCCTTTAAGCGAATTGCTAAAGAAAACTAATACGCACCAGGGAGCGGTCAATTCGCTTGAGAAGAAGGGACTTGTGGAAGTTTTTGAAAAAGAAGTCGAGCGTTTTTATTCTGAAACTTACGTCGAGAAAGAAAAGAAGATTGAGCTAACAAAACCGCAGTCGGAAATTATTGAAGCGGTTGGGAATAAAGTCACTTCTAGTCAGTTTGAAACTTTTTTGATTCACGGCGTAACCGGCAGCGGGAAAACGCAAGTCTATATTGAACTAACAAAGATTGCACTATCTCAAGATAAAAATGTAGTGATCCTTGTGCCTGAAATTTCACTTACACCGCAAATCACAGCAAGATTTTTTAATTACTTTGGCGATAAGGTCGCAGTTGTGCACAGCCGCATGTCACTTGGCGAAAGGTACGATACATGGCGCGGCATCATTAAAGGTAAATACAAAATTGTTATCGGACCGAGATCGGCTTTGTTTGCACCGCTTAACAATATCGGTTTAATTGTTGTCGATGAAGAACACGATCAAAGCTACAAACAGCAGGAGGTCGTTCCAAAATATCATGCCCGTGATTCGGCAATTGTTCGGGCAAAGTTCAGTAATTGCCCGGTTGTACTCGGTTCTGCTACGCCGTCAATTGAGAGTATGCACAACAGTTTAAGCGGTAAATATTCATTACTTGAATTGCCGGATAGAATCGATAATGCGAAACTTCCGAAGATTATACTTGTCGATATTACAGTTGAGAAAAAGAAAAAGCAGATGGAGAATATTTTTTCGAGAGCACTGCTTGAAGCTATAACTAACCGGTTGAAGAAAAAAGAGGGCGTTATTATTTTACAGAACCGTCGCGGTTTTGCTACGCAGGTATTCTGCAACGACTGCGGTGAAGTTATCACATGTTCCGATTGTTCCGTGTCGATGGTGCATCATATAAATAAAAATGTTTTGCAGTGCCATTACTGCGGAATTACAACTCCCGTTCCCAAAGCCTGCCCGGTTTGCGGTTCAATCGCGTTAAAATTTTTTGGAACCGGCACGCAAAGGGTTGAAGATGAACTTGATTATTATTTTCCTAATACAAAAATTGAAAGAGTCGATTCGGATACTATAAATAGAAAAGGAAAATTGAGTGAGATACTCAACCGGTT
>CAZRIQ010000009.1:0-17983 GCA_964600175.1 uncultured Melioribacter sp.
TTATTGGGGCACCCAAGGGATAGCAGATTCATTGCCTTTGAATTACGTTTTCACCGGGAATTGAAGTTGAGGATTTGTACCAGTGAAGAAGTACGATATAGCGAGTGTTAAAAAATAATAAAAGAGACGCACGGGAGATTACACGTGCGTCTCTTTTTGTAATTTTTTTATGGTGTTTTAAAGTTCCAACGCGAGTTGTCGCTCTTTGGGTTAAACTTAGCCAGCATGGGAATACAGTCTCCCACTGCAATCAAAGCCAAAGGTTCCTTGGAATTGGGTACAACCTTGGGCATTATACGGTAAGTACCGTCGGTCAACTGGTCGATGCGCCAGAGTTATTCGGGAGCGCCGGTAAATTCCGGAACAGTTACGATTTCGGAATCTGCAGTAGCAGCCAATGCACGGTTGGTACTATCGATCGTAATTTCGACTCCACGAATCTCTTCAAAAATAAAAGACTCGGGGTCACTTGGATTTATGTCCCTTTATAAAAAAACATTCTGACGAAAGAATTTCTGCTATATTGTATTGTGTTGTTAAATTACAAACAAATTGTGCTTTACTCATCTACAATTATCGTTTATGAGTTATTCCAAGATATATCAGTAAAATAAAAAATCAACTTAATTTGATTTTAGAAATTACGAATGGGTAGGTACTAAAAAAATAGGAATTATTTATCTATTTTAATATAGGTATTGAATCAACTATTTAGTAAGAATAGAACAAAGATGAGCCAAATAGGAAATTGTTAATTTTGTAATCAGATTCAAAAAATCACTATATATAGATGGGCTTTTTGTATTATTACTCAATACAGGGTTGGCGATTGATGATACTTAAGTACTCAATTACTTTAATGTTTTTAAAGCTTCTTACTTGGCTTCGATGTTTTCATCGTATTAATGTAATTTCTCTCAGGAAAAGAAGTAAGACCAGGATCCAAAATGTTTTGTCAAAGAAATAGAATACTTTTAACGGTTCTTTGTTGTCTGGTTCTTTTATTTCTCGCGAGTAAACAGAACATTCTTAAAGCTGAAACGCATTGTCATCAATCTGATACTGCAAGTTTTTCAGAATCAAAAGGATATAGAGATATTGTACTTTTTAAAAACAAGTATATAGCTGTAGGAACCGATGGAAGAATTGATTGCTTCTCCAAATCCGGGGGAAAAACACCTATCGATAATCCCGATAAACCTAATCTAAACTGTGCTTTTTCAAATGATAAGATCATTATAGCTGCGGGAAATCATGGGACAATACTTTTCTCTACCGATGGGGAAAATTTTTATTGCGAGAATTCCGGGATAGATGAAAACATAAATGGAATTATATTTAAAAACGGAATGATATTAGCCTGCGCTGACAAAGGTAAAATACTCATCTCTAAAAATGGTAAAGCATGGAATGTTATCCAGACAAATGCGAAAGGCAACATCATGTCGCTCTGTGCAAGTAATTCTTTCATCATGGGAGTTACGGATATTGGCGAGATAATAAAATCATCTGACGGGACAAAATGGGTAATCAAAAATTACAATAAGGAGTATGCCGGGTATAATGAACCTGCGAAATTTAAAAAAATAATTGCCACTCCAAATAATATTGTAATCATCGGAACACATGACAATGGCTCGCCTTCTATCTTAATTTCAACATTAGGGAATGTTTGGGCAGAGAGAATACCTTTTTATCATGATGAGCAGGGAAGGATTTGTTACTTAACTGAAAAACCAAACGGCATAACATATGATCCGGTGATGGATGAAATTATCCTTGCGTGTGATAACGGAGAGTTGTTCAGTCTGCCGTCATGTTCGAAGTGTAACAAGTACTTAAAAATATCCGAGATAAATCTTAAAGCAGTAATCTATGATAATAATTGTCTGGTAATTGTAGGAGACGGATATTCTTTCTATACACAGGAATTATAGGCTTTTTATAAATTAAACCAAATAACGGAGGATTTTTAAAAATGAAAATTTTTCGAAATTTATTGCTGATTCTCTCTACTCTTACCTTTTTGGCTTTCTTACCGGGCGGTAGAAATGCAAAGGTACCGATTTATCTTAACACTGCTTATTCATTTCGGGAACGGGCAGCCGATCTTGTTTCAAGGATGACACCCGAAGAAAAACAAAGTCAGTTGGGTAATACAATGGCTCCTATTCCACGTTTAGGAGTTAATCATTATGATGTTTGGGGCGAAGCGCTACATGGAGTTGTAGGAAGAAATAATAATAGCGGTATGACGTCAACATCATTTCCAAATAGTGTTGCAGTAGGAGCTACATGGGATCCTGAATTGATAAAACGAGAAACCTCTGTTATTGCCGATGAAGCCAGGGGTTTTAACCACGATCTTATTTTTACGCTTACTTACTGGTCACCTGTTGTAGAGCCTGCTCGTGATCCTAGATGGGGAAGAACGGCTGAAACGTTTGGAGAAGATCCATTTCTTGTTTCACAAATTGGGGGTGGTTTTGTTCAGGGTTTAATGGGTGATGATCCAACTTATCTAAAAGCCGTGCCCTGCGGAAAACATTACTTTGCAAACAATACAGAGTTTAACCGGCATACCGGAAGTGCAGATATGGACGACAGAGATATGAGGGAATATTACCTAATACCATACCGAACACTTATTGAAAGTGATAAGCTTCCGGCAATAATGACTGCGTATAGCGCAGTGAACGGTGTTCCAATGTCGGCAAGTAAATATCTTGTTGATACTGTTGCAAGAAGAACTTATGGTTTGGACGGGTATGTAACCGGCGACTGCGGCGCAATATCGGATATTTTAAGAGGGCATCATTATGTAAAAAACAATGAGGAAGCAACGGCAATGGGTTTGAAAGCCGGGGTCGATACAGATTGCGGAAATGTTTATCAAACAACTGCACTTGATGCGCTTAAGGCAGGTTTAATTACTGAAGGTGATATAGACAAAGCTTTGGTCAATATATTTACCGTAAGAATGAGATTGGGTGAATTTGATCCTCAAAATATAGTTCCTTATGCAGGAATAAAACCCAGTATAATAAATGATCCTTCTCATAATGACCTTGCTGTTGAAGTTGCAACTAAAACACCTGTTCTATTAAAAAATAATGATGTTGCTAAAACCGGCAATAAAGCATTGCCTCTAAATCCGAACAAAATTAAAAAAATAGCGGTATTAGGTCCGCAAGCGGATAAAGTTGAATTAGGCGATTATTCGGGAGAGGTTGAACCTTCACTTAAAATTTCACCGTTGGCAGGCATTCGGAATTACATCAAACAAAATGGATTGAAGACGGAAGTTGTTTATAGTGAGGGAGGCAACACAGAAAGAAAAAATGACTTCTATACCTTAATCGGTTTTTCAACTGTCGATAAAGACGGTACGGTAAAAGAATATGATGCAACAAAATTTGACGATGCTGCAAAAGGACTAATTACTTCGGCAAGATTTGGAAGACCTTCGGTAAGAGGAATTGTAGATGGAGACTGGACTTCTTATAACAACATTGACATATCTGATCTTGATTCAATAAAATTCAACATGAATGTTGCTGTTAGTGGGGGATCAATTCAAGTAAGAGTAGGGTCAGTAACCGGCAACATTATTGCATCACAAAAAGTTGAAAGCAACCAACAACAGGGGGGTGGTTTTAGACCTTTTGGAAGGACAGTAACTGTAGCCGCTAAATTAAATACTTTGGGCATTACCGGTCCGCAGAATATTTTCCTTGTTTTCCATGAACCGGAACCGCCTGCCACAGATAAAGAAACTCTTGACCTGGCTGCTTCGGCAGATGTTGCAGTTATTTTTGTAGGTACCGATCAAACCACGGGAAGAGAAGAATCCGACAGGTTTTCTTTAGCATTGCCGGGCAACCAGGTGGAATTGATTAAGGCGGTGTCTGCTGTCAATCCTAATACTATTGTCGTAATGCAAACAATGGGAATGGTTGAAGTAGAGCAATTCAAAAATAATCCGAATGTTCCCGGTATAATTTGGACCGGCTATAATGGTCAGGCACAGGGAACAGCAATGGCTAAAATATTATTTGGAGAAGTAAATCCCGGGGGGAAACTGAATGTCACATGGTATAAATCCGTAAACGACCTTCCTGATTTTAACGATTATACTTTGAGAAACGAAGGCGGAAAGAACGGAAGAACCTACTGGTATTTCAACAAAAACGTTTCTTATGAATTCGGTTACGGACTATCTTATACCACTTTTAAGTATAGTAATTTCTCCATTAATAAAACCAGCATCACACCAAATGATAAAGTAAAAATCAATGTTGATGTCAAAAATACCGGTGATGTTGACGGAGACGAAGTTGTTCAGATTTATATTCGAACTCCGGACAGCCCTGCATCACTTGAAAGACCGATTAAGAGATTGAAGGGATTTAAACGCGTCACAATTCCCGCCGGACAGACAAAAACGGTTTCAATAGACATTGATTGTTCCGACCTCTGGTTTTGGGAACCCAAAAACAAGAAGATTACTTTCGATCCCGGCAAATATATTTTTGAAATTGGTGCTTCCTCAAAAGATATTAGGGGACAAGTTGAAGCTAATATGAGCGGCACATATAACCCGGTATTGAAAACTGTTGTTGCCGAATGCGATAAAATAGTATTTAAACCCGGCAATACTGCTCAAGCAAGTGTAACTGCATCTTTGTCGGACGATAGTTTTAGTGATATAAACAAAGCAAAAGTTGTTTATAAAAGCAGTGACGAATCGGTAGCAAGTGTTGATCAAAATGGGAAAGTAACAGCTAAGGGAGTCGGAATCGCATCAATTATTGCAGATGTTACGGTGAATGGAAAAACAGTATCAGGTAGTTGCCCGGTGAAAGTGATGCCTAATCTTAAACCTACGGCAATTACAATTAACGGAAAGAATATTCAAGGTTTTGATCCGCAAGTTAAAGCCTACAGTTATCTATTGAACAGCAACTCGAAAATTCCTGCGGTAAAAGCATCTGCTGTTGATAACAATATAACTGTTGATATTGTTCAGGCAAAAGGTGTGCCCGGGACGGCTGTAGTTAATTTTGTTGATAACGTCACACTTGAAAAGAATACTTATTACATAAACTTCGATGTTAAATCGGTTAGTGATGAGTTCAATGGTTCATCAGTTGGTAAACAATGGGAATGGGTAAGAGAAAACCCGGCAACTCACAGTCTTTCGAAGAAACCCGGTTCACTTACTATAACCAGTGAAGCAGGAGATGTAAGTGAAGCTTCTAATAATGCCAGGAACATTCTGTTGCAGAGTGCTAATAATGATTGGACGATTGAAACAAAATTGATCTGCTCAAGAATTCCTTCTCAACCCGAAAATGCAGGAATTCTCGCTTACCAGGATGATGATAATTTTGTAAAGTTGATGTTTAGAGCAGTTGTTAAAACAACCAGGTTTGGAAGATCATCGAGTAACGAAATACAACCGGGAACGATAGACCTTTTAATTGAAGAAAACGGTATTGCAAAATCTATGGCTGCCTTTAACGTTAGAAAAGAAGTTACGGGCAACAACGCATTAATACTCAAACTCGAGAAAAAAGGAAGCATTTACACAGCATATTATTCATTAGATGGTGATAAATTTGAAAAACTTGGAACGGCCGATATGTTGTTAAAGGATATCAGGGCAGGGTTAATTGTTTGTGACGGAGTAATAACACAAAACATGAAAAGCACTTTTTGGTTTGATTCGGATACTACAAAACCGGATACACCGTTCGATGTTTCATTTGACTATTTCCGCATAAATAATAGCGGGTTGAAGTAAGTTCGATTAAGAGAAATAATATTTTTATGGGAACAAAATTTCATTGCTTATTATCCTCCGGTAAAGATCAAACTGCCGGAGGATTTTTAATCGACTAATTTTTACAAGCAAACAAAGATGAGCCGTGAAAAAAAATGTTAATGTTTCATTAGTTGTCTTTTTTGAGGCAATGCCGGTGGTTTTCAGTTTAAAACAAACAACAAACTTGTACTTGGACCAAGATATTATCCACAATGAATAAAAATTGTACTTATTCTTTTCATATAAAATAAAAGAGGTTTCATACCATGAAAAAAGTCATTTTTATTATTGTTGCACTACTTACGATTTGTAACATCACATCAGCTCAGTTCATGCGACGTCAGCAGGTGGAGCCGCTTCCCGAAGGATTTAAACCTGCGTCAACCAATACCTTCATATCACAATACCCTGCAGTTAATCCGCAAACACATCAGGCATTGTTTAGAGTTGTAGCCCCTGATGCTAAAATTGTTTCACTGCAATTAAGCGGAATTCACGATATGAAAAAAGATGATAAAGGTGTTTGGTGGATTACAACTGATCCGCTGGTAGTTGGGTTTCACTATTATGCTATTTTAATTGACAGTGTTGCTGTTATGGACCGGGGGAGTAAAGCTTATTTTGGTAGTAACTGGGAATCTTCTGGAATTGAGATCCCGGAGGGTCCGGAAGGGAATTATTACAGGTTTAATAAAAATATACCTCACGGACAGATTCATTCCATTGATTATTGGTCCGATGTTAATGGGCTGGAACGTCCTATCAATGTTTATGTTCCTGCTGAATATGAAAAGAAACCGAATAAAAAATATCCTGTTCTATATCTTATACATGGTTGGGGAGAAGATGAAACCGGATGGTCAATTCAAGGTCACCTGGCAAATATTATGGATGGACTAATTGCTACAGGCAAAACTGTTCCTATGATAGTTGTGATGCCCAGCGGGGATATCAAAACCAATTCAGATGTTCGAGAAGCTTCCGGAGATATCACTAAAATTTATATAAATGATTTAATCCCATTCATTGATAAAACATTCCGCACATACACCGACAGAAATCATAGAGCAATGGCAGGATTATCAAGAGGCGGTTTCCAAACTACTAATACAGTTTTCAACAACATGGATAAATTTGCCTGGATGGGAACTTTCAGCGGATTCTTTTTGGGAATGCCTGGAAGGGGCAGAAACGCTCAAAGTACTCCCGACAGTTTGATCGAAACTGTTTTCAACGGTGTATTTAAGGATGCCGATGCATTCAATAAAAAGATGAAACTATTTTTTATGAGTATCGGTACCGAAGAAAGAATGGGTGCAAAACAAGCGTATGAAGCATTAGTAAAACACGACATCAAAAACTTAGTTTATTACGAATCTCCTGGTACCGCGCATGAATGGCTTACGTGGCGCAGAAGTCTAAAAGAATTCGCACCAAGATTATTTAAATAGTTAAAAATGTCATAAAAATTCTTGTACATAGAATTAGAAGATTTTTTATAAAAATTGTAATTCATCTACCTCTGCTCATAAGTTAATTATTTATAAATAATTTCCGGAAAGAGGAATACAATGGAACGATCATGTTTTCGAATAAAAACGACATGCATAATATTTTGCATGTTGTTCTTATTTATAGCTCAACCCTTTTATTCGCAAAATACATCAGCTGATAAAAATAAATACCCACAGCCGGTGACTTTTACTGCCGAACAAGATCATCAGAATATGATGAATCAACTTGGAATAAAAAGTCTGAGACCGGGCCCGAGCGGTAACGAAAACGACGCAAATCATGCCAATTATGATGAGTCGGTTGCAAATCCATGTCCGCAATTACCCGATATACTTACTTTAAATAACGGTAAAAAAGTTACCACTGCTGATATGTGGTGGAAACAACGAAGACCTGAACTCATTGAAGAGTTTGAAAAAGAAGTATATGGCAGACTACCAAAGAAAATTCCGCCGGTTACCTGGAAAGTAAAAATAACAGACAGAGAATTTGTAGGTCGTACTCCGGTTATTGCCAAACAACTTGTCGGGCATGTTGATAACAGTGAATACCCTTTGATAAATGTAGACATTAACATGATTTTAGTTGTACCTACCAATGTAAAGGGTCCGGTACCTGTATTAATAATGTTTGGCAGACCTTCATTCCCTTCTCCCGCTCAGCCATCAGATGAGGACTTGGAGAAAATTAATAGTTCATTTAAAGAACTGATGATTAAAAATGATCCTGAAATGAAAGCGATATTTGACAAATATCCGGCTTATTTACCCATTACCAGATTACCGAGACCAAATTTTTTCGCACCCCCGCCTAGTGGAAATTCTCCACCGACTGAACAATTATTGGCTGCAGGTTGGGGCTATGCAACGCTTGATCCTTCAAGTATCCAAGCCGACAATGGAGCCGGTCTTACAAGGGGAATAATAGGATTGGTAAATAAGGGACAACCACGAAAGCCGGATGATTGGGGATCTTTGCGTGCCTGGGCTTGGGGAGCTGCCCGATGTCTTGATTATTTCGAAACCGATCCTTTGGTCGATGCAAAGAAAGTAGGGATAGAAGGTGTTTCAAGATACGGAAAAGCTGCACTTGTAACGTTGGCTTTTGAACCACGATTTGCGGTAGGTCTAATCGGTTCCTCAGGTAAAGGTGGTGCAACTTTACTTCGTCGTAACTTTGGTGAAGCTGTTGAAAATCTTACCGGTACCGGTGAATATCATTGGATGGCCGGTAATTTTTTAAAATATGGTGCATCTGAATCAAGTTTCGGCAGTAAAACCGGCTGCGATTTACCTGTTGACTCGCATGAACTTATAGCGCTTTGCGCTCCCCGTCTTACTTTTATTAGTTACGGCGTACCTGAAAAAGGAGATGCAAAATGGTTGGATCATGAGGGAAGTTATATGGCAACGATTGCCGCGGGTGCGGTTTTTAAATTACTTGGGGCAAAAGATTTAGGCGTTTCTAACGATTATATGAAAGAAAAAATGCCGCCAGTACTTACCGGTTTGTTAGATGGAGAATTAGCATGGCGTCAGCATGACGGCGGACACACCGACGCTCCTAATTTTCAATATTTCATTCCATGGGCAAGTAAAAAGTTGAAGAGACGAAACTAACGAAAGATATTATGATTGATGCGAGATTTCAATTCGGCGCATTTGGGGCTTGGCAGAAGGATGAAAATCCAATCGAGTTTGGGTTTCAGTTTCCCGGTACAACGAGCATGTATGCATTTGCGTTTGGTCCGAACGCATCGACGCAACCAGGATGGATTAGGCGCTTTCATCCGATCACTCAGGGAGTCCATCACAGGTTCTGGCTACCGTGGATTTCAGCCAACCGTCTGCACAGCATCACCAGCTTAAAAAAATTCGATCCGAAACTTTATCGTCAACTTTCTGAAGGAAATTGAAAACAAATGTCTATCAAATTTATTAGATTCTATCGCTATATTATTGTTGATTACTTATGAACTTGTAATAGAATATTTATCAATTAATTGATGGAATCACTATAATGAAGAAAATTACTTTTTTAGTTGTAATTTTGTTGATCTCTAGTTCAATCCAAATAACCCGAGCACAGACAAAAGAAAAAAAACAGATTGTTCCGGGTATACAGGCACCGCCTGCTAATCCAGGACAGAGGAATTTCGGCGGATTCCTCCGTCCCTCTAATGGACAGAACGGACAGCAAACACCGATGATGCGGCGACAACGTCCGGAACCAAAAATTCAAACTGTCTCCCTTGATTCGATATCAATGAGCGATCCTTATATCTATCCAGATGAAAAATCTCATACATACTATCTTACCGGAACCGGAGGCCGCCTCTATAAAAGTAAAGACTTAAAAATGTGGACTGGTCCTTACCCGATCATTGATCTCTCGGGCACCTGGATGGATGGACACTGGGTAGCAGCGGCAGAGATTCACCATATCGGGAATAAATACTATTATGCCGGCACATGGAGCGACCACGGACACTTGATCGAATACGTTCCTCGGCGATACAATGTACCGCGTAACCAAACACAACTTTTAGTGGCCGATTCACCCGAAGGAATTTTCAAGCCGTTGGTTGCCGACCATGAATTCTGTCTCGGTCCTGAAGATTGGGATATTATCGACGGTACACTCTATGAAGAAAATGACACTACATATTTAGTATTCGTTCATGAATGGACACAACTAATAGATGGGACAATGGCTTACATGCCTCTCTCAAAGGATTTAACTCATCGAACCGCTGAGCCAATTACAATTTTCCGTGCCAGTGAGGCTTCGTGGTCCAAAGAGATGAACAGCATCGGAGAAGCCACCTTTGGTTTGAAGATGCCGGGATGGGTTACAGATGGTCCTGAAATGTTCCGTACAAAGACTGGAAAGCTCGGCATGCTTTGGTCGAGTTGGGGAGAGCATAGGTATGCGCAAGGTGTAGCTTATTCTACATCCGGAAGCATCAAAGGTCCTTGGGTACAGGAACAAGAGGCTTTCAAAGGAGACAATTCCGGGCACGGAATGATTTTTACCACTTTTGAAGGGAAACGACTTTTTATTATTCATCATGCTAAAGAAAAGGGACCTCGGAAACCGCAGCTTTATGAGATAGATGATTCTGGAGATAAACTTGTTCTTGGAGCAAGATATAGTCCTTAATTAATATTGATCGGTGCATATGTTTCATCTTGAGTGAATGAGGTGTTACATTATTATAGAAATAATTATTTATTTTTTACTGTAATTATAATTGATACCGAAGTCGTAATAGATTAATTATTGTTTAATAAAGGTACTATAATCATGAAGAAAAATATTTTTTTAATTGTGATGTTAGTTGTATTTGTTTATGGATTAACCCTCGCTCAGCAGCCTGCACCGGTTAAAGTTGAAGAAGGACTATTACAGGGAACATATGAAGATGGTTTAACAGTTTACAGGGGTATTCCGTTTGCCGCACCGCCTGTTGGAAATCTCCGATGGCAAGCGCCTCAACCTGCCGCGAAATGGGATGGTGTAAAAAAAGCCACTGAATTTGCTCCAGCTCCAATGCAAAATTGGGGTTCTCCGTCGGGTAAAAGTGAGGATTGTTTGTACCTAAACGTTTGGACACCGGCTAAATCAGCAGATGATAACATTCCGGTGTTTGTTTGGATTTACGGCGGAGGTTTCAACGGCGGGTCAACCTCCGTTCCGACTTACAGCGGAGAGAAACTGGCTCAGAAGGGAGTGGTGCTGGTAAGTATCGCTTACCGCGTTGGTATACTCGGATTTATGGCACATCCGGAACTGAGTGCTGAAAGCCCGAATCACGTTTCAGGAAATTACGGTCTTCTCGATATGATTGCAGCTCTTAAATGGATTAGGAAAGATATTTCAGTATTTGGCGGCGACCCTGATAAAGTTACAATATTCGGAGAATCAGCCGGCGGAATTGCAGTGAGTATGTTATGCGCTTCACCGCTTGCTAAAGGTTTATTCCAGGGTGCTATATCGGAAAGCGGCGGTTCATTTGGACCTCCAAGAACCGTAACATCTCCTGGTGAAAATATGAAACGTCTTGCCGATGCAGAACAAGATGGACTTGCATATGCAAAGAGTGCCGGTGTTTCATCAATTGCAGAATTACGGAAAATTGAAGCTGATAAACTCCCTGCCGTACGGGGATTAGCATGGCCAATTATCGATGGATATGTAATACCCGACGATCAGTATAAACTTTATGAAGCTGGCAAATTCAACGATACACCAATTCTTGTGGGTTACAACTCCGATGAAGGTGCGACTTTTTCACAGGCAAAAACTCCGGAAGATTACATCTCCGGTGTCAAAGCTCGTTATGGCAAGTTTGCAGATAAGCTTATCAAAGCCTATCCTGTGGATTCAAATACAGTTCCGAAAACTGCACGTGACCTTGCCCGCGACGCAGCATTCGGTTGGCATACATGGAGTTGGGCTCGACTTGAATCAGAAATTGGTAAATCCAAAGTATTCTATTATTATTTCGATCAACACCCAGACTATCCGAAGGATTCACCTAGATATGGATACGGTTCACCGCACGGTCAAGAAGTAGCTTATGTCTTTGAACATCTTGATGCTTCGAAGCCTGAGATTACGAAGACTGACTTAGATATCTCTAAAGCGATGGCTACATATTGGACTAACTTTGCCAAGTATGGAAATCCCAACGGTAAGGAACTCCCGAAATGGCAGGCATTCAGCGATAAAAATCCTAAGGTAATGTATTTCAGCAAAACTCCGCACATGGGACCTGTTCCGAGCGCTAAGTCGCTAAAAGTATTAGATACCTATTTCAAGTGGCGGCGGTCACCTGAAGGAGAAGCTTGGGCTAAATAATTTTTATGGTAATAAAACTCCGTGTTGCTTGGAAAAAAATAGTTTATAAATAATTTTCGGCAGCATGGAGTTTAATCCTATCCTTAGTGCTAATAGTAGAAGAATTAACATTCAGATGAGGGGGATAGTTGTATGAGGAACATAATTTTTTGCGTTGCGGTATTAGTGATGTTTGCTGCCGAACTTGCCGTTGCGCAACAACCTGCACCGGTGAGAGTTGAAGAGGGATTATTGCAGGGAACACTTGAAGATGGGGTAACGGTTTACAAAGGTGTTCCGTTCGCCGAACCACCTGTTGGTGAGTTGCGCTGGTGTCCACCTCAATCCCCGATACCTTGGAAGGGAGTGCGAAAGGCAGACAAATTTTCGGCTAACCCTATGCAGGTAATGGTAAATAAATATGGACCGTGGACTGCGGAATACCAACCGCAAGGGGCAGTGAGTGAGGACTGTCTTTATTTAAACATCTGGACAGCAGCGAAATCATCGAAGGAAAAGCGTCCGGTTGTGATGTACATTCCGGGCGGTGCGTTCACAGGCGGATCTGGTAATGTACCGGTATACAATGGCGAGCACCTCGCAAAAAAAGGATTGGTTGTAGTTACGATTAACTACCGGGTAGGGGTAATTGGATTTCTTGCACTTCCGGAACTAACAAAGGAATCGGAACACAACTCTTCAGGAAACTACGGGTTGTTGGATCAAGTTACTGCGCTTGAATGGATTAAGAAAAATATCTCGGTATTCGGCGGCGACCCGGCTCGCGTAACAATCATGGGACAATCGGCAGGAGCAGCATCTGTAAATTACTTAACCGCATCACCACACGCGAAAGGACTATTCGTTAGAGCAATTGCCCAAAGCGGCACCAACATAAGGGTTGGTCCGAGAGAAAGTCTGGCGTCAGCAGAACAAACCGGAGTAAGGTTTGCCAAAGCAGTGGGAGCTAATTCATTAGCTGAATTAAGAGCGATGCCTGCTTCTGATTTGCTCGAAGCTTCAAATAACAAATTTCGCTTTTCTCCAATCATAGATGGATGGTATCTGCCAAAAAGTGCGGATGAAATTTTTTCGGCAGGCAGACAGAACGATGTCACTACTGTAACAGGTTTTGTCGCAGATGAAGGAAGTTTCAACGACAATTATGGTAAGGCTCCAACGGAAGAATTTCAGAAACGGGTGAGACAACAGGCAGGCGCACTGGCGGATGAAATTCTGAAACTTTACCCAACTTCGACGGAAGCAGAAGCTTCGGAATCACAGAAAATGTTTGCACGTGATATGTCCATAGTCTCGATGTACCTGTGGGCAATAAAACGTGAGAAGACTGATAAAACAAGTATATACACGTACCTTTTTACGCATCAACAGCCCGGAGACACTAAAGAGCGCTATCTGGCATTTCACTCATCGGAACTGCCGTATGTGTTTGACAACTTGGACCAGTCACCTCGACCTTGGAAAGCGGAAGACGAAAAGCTGGCAGAAATAATGTCGACCTACTGGACAAATTTTATTTCAACAGGAAATCCGAATGGGGAGGGATTGCCAAAGTGGTCGGTGTTTGATAAAACTAAAGAGGAGACGATGGAATTGGGCGACAAGATGGGACCGCGACCCATTACTAGCCGTGATAAATTCGAAGTGTTGAAGAAGCTGTTGCAAGGTTCAATGCACTGAAGGCAGTTAGTGAGAAATTATAACGGATAAGTTTTTTATAGGAGAATTTAAATGAAAAGAACAATTAAAATCACTAACATATTGTTTGCACTCCTCACGGTGAGTTTAATGGCACAAGAAAATATTGATGTAGGCAAAACAGGCTGGGACGTAAAAAGACCTGTAATGGCTGCCGCTTGTGATAACGGATGTCCGTGGGGAGAACTTGGCGATTTTATTCAAGAATCGATGAAACCGTATGGCTATTCTGTAATTCTTTGTCGTAATTGTAATCGATGGTACGGACCAAGTCTTGTTTCAGAGCATGATTATCCGCCGCCACTTGATGAAATTAACCTTGAAGACGGCGTTAATGTGCGTGTTGATGCACAAGTTGATTTTGGTGTTACATCTAGTGCTATGTTGGCTTCAGCTTATAAAGGAAAGTTTGCCGGTAAGGGACCTTTTCGTAACCTTCGCCTAATTGCAAAGATTGAAGATCCTTTTTATTATCTAGTTGCCGTAAGAAAAGAATCGGGAATTAAAGACTTTGCACGAATAAAACAACAACATATTCCCGTAAGAATTATAGGCGCCGATGGTAACATGATGGTGATCCTGAAATATTACGGTATAACTGCCGATAGTATTAAAGCATGGGGCGGGAATATGAGGGTTACAATAGGAGAAGCTTTAAAAGGTGATTTTGATATTATCGCCGGTTTTTTGGCAAGCCCCTCTATGAATCCTGAGTCGTCTTACTGGACAACTCTAAGTCAAAAATTTGATCTCTATTATTTAGAACTGCCTGAAGATTTACTAGAACTAATTGCACAACAAAATGTTGATGCTGAATTTGTGGAAGTACATCAAGATTTACTGAGGGGTGTTAACCGCCGGATAAAAACATTGGGCAGATCAGGTGAATCTTTCTTTGCGCGTGATGATATCCCCGAACAAGCTGCATATGACCTTGCTAAAGCTATAGATGAAAATCACGGTGCGCTAAAATGGTTCATAAGAGTTTATACTTACGATCCAAAAACTGTCTGGCAAAATTTCGATGTGCCGCTTCATCCCGGTGCTGAAAGATATTACCGGGAAGCAGGATATATGAAAGACGGTAAATAATTATAATACTATTAAAAAAATAATTTAGAGTATACAATAATGAAAAAAATATTTCTGATCTTTTTTCTACTATCTTATTTAAAAGTGTTTGCTCAACTTCCGGACTTAGCTAAAACACCACCTATGGGCTGGAACTCCTGGAATGCGTTTGGTTTGGATATAAATTCTGAGATTGTTAAGGCAGTTGCAGACTCAATGGTTAGCAAAGGTCTCGCAGCTGCTGGCTATCAATACATTGTAATAGACGATGGTTGGCAGATAGATCGTGATAAGGATGGAAAAATTATTGCAGACTCAACCCGGTTTCCTGAAGGAATAAAATATTTGGCTGATTATGTTCATTCCAAAGGATTGAGGTTCGGGATATATACTTGCTGCGGTACGAAAACTTGTGGAGGGCGACCAGGTAGTTATGGTTATGAAGACATTGATGCAAAAACCTATGCGGAATGGGGTGTTGACTATATTAAAGAGGACTGGTGTTATACAGATGGATTGAATACAAAGACTCAATACAAAATTATGAGCGATGCTATCAGAGCAACTGGAAGACCAATGTTGTTAAGCCTTTGTGAATGGGGCATCTCAAGCCCCTGGGAATGGGCAAAAGGTATCGGAGCTATGTGGCGAACAACGAGTGATATCCAGGATTGTTTTGATTGCGTAAGAAATTGGGGCGGTATGGGATTCATAAAAATTCTTGAGAAAAATGTAAACCTGGCTCCATTTGCAGGTCCAGGTTATTGGAACGATCCTGATATGCTTGAAATTGGAAACGAAGCATTAACCCCCACAGAATGCCGTTCACATTTTGCAATGTGGTGTATAATGGCGGCTCCGCTTATTGCCGGCAACAACATAAGCACCATGAATGATACAATTAAAAATATCCTGACCGCTCCTGAAATTATTGCAATTGATCAGGACCCACTTGGTATCCAGGGAACCAGGATCAGAAATAACTTTGGGTTGCAGGTTTGGCAGAAACCTCTTAAAGATGGATCTATTGCTGTAGCTTTACTTAATGTTTCAAATTCCAGCGCCGATATGTATGTTACACTTGAGGAAATAGGTTTTAACAAAGGAGTTTTAAGTAGTGTCCGCAATTTATGGAACAGGACTGATCTTGAGTCTGTTACAGATACATTTAAAACTAATGTAGAACCTCACGGTGTAGTAGTTGTAAAAATTAAGGGTAAAAAATCAGATGTCTCTAAGCTCAACTTTGAAGAAACTTCAATCAAAATTGATAAAGGTAATCATCAACTTATTCAGCTAACTGTTATTCCTTCTATTACACCTTTGACCGTGATCTCATCCAGCGAAGATACTTTATCTTTAACGATTGCCGGGGTGAATACATATAAACTATCTGCATTGAAAGAAGGCAACTGCATTTTAAAAGCAACAACAAACGATGGAAAATTAAGCTCGTCGTGTAATGTAGAAATACTACCTTCGAGCATCCCTTCCCCATGGGAATTTGATGAAATAAATGACAATAAATCTTCTGCGGTTTATAGCGATGGCGTTTTTTCAATCGAAGGCGGAGGTGCAGATATATGGGGTTCGATTGACCAGTTTGCTTTTATAAATAAGAAATCAGTAAAAAATAATTTTATTTCAGCATGTATTATTTCCCAGACAAATACAGATCCCTGGGCAAAAACCGGATTGATGTTCAGAGAAAGTAAATCTCCCCAAAGTGCATTTGTTATGTTATGTGTTACACCGGGCAATGGTATATCGCTTCAGTGGCGGGAAAACACTGGTGATGCTTGTAACAAAAAGGATTTAGGCGCAGCATCCTTGTCTGTTTATCTAAAACTTTCTAAAAAAGATTCAACATTCACAGCCTATAAATCGACCGATGGAAAAGAATGGGAAATGCTGGGAAATATTTCTCTTAACAGTCAGTTTGCCGATGAATACCTGGTTGGAATGGAAGTTTGCTCTCATAGTAGCAGTATGTTGAACCTTTCGAAATTTAACCAGATAAAAGTTGAGCGGCTAGATGACAAGTAAAATTATTTACTGTCGATACAAGTTCTTGTTTCTTAATAAATGAAATTCGTTCATATATAAGAATAATTATAGTACATGAATATTGAAAATTAATATGAATCGGTATGACATACGATTATTTGAATAAGTATTTAGTCAAGCTATTAACAGAATAATAAATAAATGTGGAAATTGGAGATATGAAAAAAAAATTTTTACTTATTGCATCAATTGCATTAACAATGGTTATTAGCTGTAAAGCTCAAACCTACCAGAAAACAGATTGGGGAGTCAAATCAATAATCAATTCTATAGAAGTTGAAATTCAGTTCTACAATCCATCAACAGTCAGAGTTCTGAAATCACCGGAAGGAAAAGCTTTTAAGAAAAAAAGTCTCTCTGTAATTGAGACACCACAAAAAACAGATTTCACTATAAGACAGGAAGATGATGAACTTTTCCTGGGAAGCAAAAATATTCAAGTGAACCTGAATCTAAAAAACGGTAAAATCTCTTTTTCAACTCCGGCAGGTGGGACATTATTAAATGAGAAAGTTAATGGCGTTGCGTTTACAGATTTTAACGATGCTGGCAATAAAACTTATTCCGTTTATCAAGCATATGTTTTGGATAAAGATGAAGCAATATACGGTTTAGGAGAACAACAGCAAGGTAAAATGGTTCAAAGAAACCTGAAGTTAAGAATGATACAGGGTAATACGGATGATTATGTTCCTTTCTTCGTATCTGTAAAAGGTTATGGTTTGTATTGGGATAATTATTCACCAACTACTTTTGAAGATAACCAGGAAAGCACATCATTTAAATCTGATGTTGGCGATTGTATAGATTATTATTTTATGTACGGCGGCAGTTCAGATGGAGTAATTGCCAAAATGCGCGATCTCACCGGACAAGTGCCTATGTTCCCGTTATGGACTTTTGGTTACTTTCAAAGTAAAGAACGTTATAAAAGTCAGGATG
>CAZRIQ010000010.1:0-5101 GCA_964600175.1 uncultured Melioribacter sp.
GGATTTGGGTATCTGTAATGCAGGTTATCAAAACATTTTTGTTTTAAAAGTTCTGCTTACATCTACAACAAAAGAAGGAACGAATTCAGTATTCTGCATGTAATAAAAAATCTTCTTGGGTCGATACGGATTCTGGCGCTTACCGTCTTCTTGCGTAATCACTTTAGCCAGGCCCGAATAAAAAAATGCTTCTTTTACAATTCTACTTGTCCCGACATGATCTGGATGGCGGTCGTTTTTATATGGCGCAAAAATAACTTTCGGCTTGTACTTTCTGATCTTTCGGATAACTGCTTCGATATGTTTGTCGTTTAATTTCAAACTGCCGTCTTTCAAACCGAGGTTTTCTCTTACTGTTAACTTCAATATATTGGCAGCAGCTTGCGCTTCTCTTTTTCTTATATCGGCAGAACCTCTTGTTCCCATTTCACCTTTTGAAAGATCAACAACGCCAACTTTGAAACCGGTTCCGGTGAGATTGGCAATCGTTCCGCCCATTGCCAGTTCGGCATCATCTGGGTGTGCGGCAAATATGAGTACATCGATTGTCATAACTATTAATTCCTTTCTTGACTGATATAAAAATCAGCAAATAATATCAGAAAGTAAACCCTTCTAAAAGTATGATGAAATACGAAACCTGAAGGCAGCCGATAATCTATAAATTCTTATATTCGCAAAAGTAATTTCCGGAAATTCATTATGAACGAAAAATACGAAGCCGTAATCGGTCTGGAAGTTCACGCGCAGTTACTAACAGATACGAAAATTTTCTGCGGCTGTTCAACCAAATTCGGCAACCCGCCTAATTCGAATGTTTGCCCGGTTTGTCTGGGTCATCCCGGAGTTCTGCCGGTTCTGAACAAAAAGGTAGTTGAGTTCAGCGTGCTGATGGGTTTGGCAACAAACTGTACAATTAATGAAAGATCGATCCTCGCGAGGAAAAATTATTTTTATCCCGATCTACCGAAAGGTTACCAGATTTCCCAATTCGAAAAACCGATTTGCGAAAACGGTTTCCTTACTGTTGAGAAAAAAGACGACACGACTAAAAAGATTCGAATCAAAAGGATTCATATGGAGGAGGATGCCGGTAAATCGATTCACGATCAAGGATTCGATACTCTTGTTGATGTGAACCGGTGCGGCGTTCCGTTGATAGAAATTGTAACCGAACCGGATATCAATAGTCCGGAAGAAGCATATTTGTATTTGACCAAAATTAAACAGATAGTAACTTATCTTGGAGTTTGCGACGGCAACATGGAAGAAGGTTCGCTCCGATGTGATGCAAATGTTTCGGTTAGGTTGAAAGGCGAAGAAAAACTCGGTACAAAAGCCGAAGTGAAAAATATGAACTCATTTCGGTTTGTTGAGAAAGCATTAGAGTACGAGATTGAAAGACAAACAGATGTTGTTGACAGCGGCGGCAAAATTGTTCAGCAGACTTTATTGTGGAATTCCGATTTGAACAAAGTCCTTCCCATGCGCAGCAAAGAAGAAGCTCACGATTACAGATATTTCCCAGATCCCGATTTGGTACCCGTTATTGTAGATGAAAAATGGAAATCCGAGATTGCGAAATCCCTTCCTGAGCTTCCAGATAAAAGACGCGCGAGATTTGTAGAGCAATATAATTTACCAATTTATGATGCCGGTATTCTAACTTCATCAAAGCAGCTTGCCGATTACTACGAGGAAGTTCTAAAAGAAACAAACGACTACAAATCTACAAGCAACTGGGTAATGGTAGATGTTTTGAAAATAATCAACGAAGAGAAACTAGAAATAAGTGATTTTCCCATCACGCCTCAAAATCTCGGTAAGTTGATAAACCTAATCAACAACAATACAATCAGCGGTAAAATTGCTAAAGATGTTTTCCCTGAAATGCTGAAAAGCAGTAAAAAGCCGGAAACAATTGTAAAAGAAAAAAATCTCGTTCAGATTACCGACACCGGGTTTATAGACAAATCTGTTGAAGATGTTTTGAATAGTAACCAATCACAAGTTGAAGAATATCTTTCGGGGAAAGAGAAAGTGTTGGGATTTTTAGTCGGGCAAATCATGAAAGCGACGAAAGGCAAAGCGAATCCGCAGATTGTAAATGAAATCCTAAAGAAGAAACTCGAACAACTCAGAAAATAATATTAGAGGAATTTTCTTGCTCATGCTCTTGAACCTGCTCTCGTTCTATACATCAAGATTAAGAATATGAGCAATAGCAAGAAAATGATTGAGAGGAAATATGAACCATCTTCTTGGTGCGCATACTTTTGTTTCCGGCGGACCGGCTTCAGCTATTGACACAGCGGAGAAACTCGGCTTTACAGCTATTCAAATTTTTACGAAGAACAATAACCAATACTTTGCCCGTGATTTTACTGAAAAAGAGATAAACGACTTCAAAACAAAACTCGCCGCATCCAATATAAAGTTTGTTGTATCCCACGATTCTTACCTGATCAACCTTTGCTCCAAAGACTCCGAGATGTTAAAGAAATCTCGTGAAGCGTATTTCAAAGAATTGGAAAGATGTGAGCTGCTTGGAATTCCGCATTTGAATTTTCATCCCGGTTCGCACGGAGGACAAGGCGAAGAGACCGGGATAAAATTAATTGCCGAATCGTTAAATATTGTGCATCAAAAATCGAAAGAATATAAAACAAAAAATATGCTCGAAGCTACCGCCGGACAAGGTACTGCAATCGGGTACCGGTTTGAGCAGTTAAGAAAAATAATCGATCTGGTGGAAGAACCGGAAAGAATGAGCATCTGTATCGATACTGCACATATTTTTGCCGCCGGGTACAACATTAAGGATCCAAAGGAATACAAAAAAGTGATCAAAGAGTTTGAGGATGTTATAGGGCTAGATCGTCTGCAATGTTTGCATATAAATGACAGTAAAAAAGATTTGGGTACCCGTGTTGATAGACACGAACACATCGGAAAAGGATTTATTGGAAAAGAAGGATTTACAAATATTATGAATGACAAAAAGTTAGAAAGAGTTCCTAAAATTTTAGAGACACCGAAGGAACGGGATCAGAAAGAAGATTTGAAGAATATTAAAGTGCTGCTGAGTTTAGTAAAAAAATAACGTTTTGTATCGCTCCTTCGGAGCTTTATCTAGTTCTTTCTACTTTAAAGTTACTAATGTTTCGTCCCTCCGGGACTTCATAAAACCATCTCTATATAAAACACAGCCTCGTAGAGGCGAAATATTAGTAATTAAATGAACTGAGTGTAATAATAAATCCCGTTAGGGGTGACACACAAAAATAATTGATATTTCGTATGTCAAAGCAAAGCTTCGTCCTACAACGGCCTTAAAACCATAACCCCGGTTTGTTTCTTATTTCCTTCTATGTATTCAGCGAGAGGTTTTTCTGAGATTTGAACTTTGTAACCGATATTCGGTGCGTGCAGTAAATGAATTCTGCCGTCATCCATTCGAATTGCAATCCCCGTGTGTGAGATATCCAATCCCTCAATATTCGTGGTGATTCCAAGTATATCCCCGCTTTGAATTTTGTTCTCACACTTCGCAATTGAATCTTGAGAGATGTAATAATACTTCCTACCGTTAATGTTCTTCTCAATTCGTTCTATTTCTTTTACGAACTTCGGATTGTCCTTCAATTGTTTATACGAACTCACATGTGTACTCATAAAATTGATCGTCTTCTTATAAGGAATACCGCCGATTTCTTTTGTTATATCTTTCCCAATTCCACGTTTGTTCATATCGTAAATCCAATCGGAGAAATAATGAAGTCGCGAAGGATAATCTTTTAACTTCCCATTCCTATAACGGATATTCTCTAATTCTTTTTCATAATCTTCAAATGTAGTCTTGCCTTCTTTGATGCACCGGGCGAAAACGAACGAGCTTTCCAGAAATGTGTAACAATCGAGACCGGTTAAATGAACAACTAATTTCTCCGCATCACCTTTTTCCAAAGTGAACGGTTCGTAATCAGTACCCAAATAACTTTTTCCTATTGCAATAATTATTTCGTTTATGGGTTTTGATGCAAGACTGCTGTCGACAGCTAATTCAAACTTGTTGCGGCATACATCAACATCTTTCTGTGTATAAATTGCTTGGGAAAATGAAACAGAATAGAAAAGAAATAAAGATAGATAGGCAGACACAAATCTCATATCGGTAAATCTTCCCCGGGCTCAACCGTTTCACTGATTTGCGGAACGGTATCTCTAAAGATTTCAAGACTTTCAAACCGCGTGTAGTCTTTCATGAATTTTAGTTTCACTTCGCCCGTAGGACCATTTCTCTGTTTACCGATGATTATCTCTGCAATCCCTTCCGTTGACTGTCCTTGGAGATCGCCGGCGGGAAAAGTAGTAATGCCGTACATCTCCGGTCTGTAAAGAAAGACTACAACATCCGCATCCTGTTCAATTGAACCGGACTCACGAAGATCTGAAAGCTGAGGTCTTTTATCGGACCGCATTTCAACAGCTCTGTTTAACTGCGACAAAGCAACAACCGGAATATTTAATTCTTTTGCCAGCGACTTCAGCGAACGTGAGATCATTGAGATTTCTCTCTCGCGGCTGTCCGAACTATACGACGGGCTGATCAACTGCATATAATCAACTATGATCATTCCAATATTTTTTTCGTTCTTCAGTCTTCTGGCTTTTGCCCTAATTTCCAAAATTGAAATTGCGGGCGTATCATCTATGAAAATAGGCGCCTTGCTCAACTTATGTACAGTACGGCTAATTTTCGCTCCGTCTTCCGCTCTAAATTTCCCGGTTCGAATTGAATGGGCATTTATTCTTGCCTCGGCGGAGATCAATCTTGTTGCAAGCTGAATGGTCGACATTTCCAAACTGAAAACACCAATCGGAACCTCATGATCTATTGCGGCATTTCTTGCAATCGATAACGCAAGGGCTGTTTTCCCCATGGAGGGCCTTGCAGCAACAACAATGAGATCGGACTTTTGCAATCCGCCTAAAATATCATCAAGCGCAAAGTAACCGGTCGGAACTGAAAAGGTAGATATATTTTTTGAATGGATCGCTTCAATTAATTCAAGTGCTTCTTTGACTGCTTTATCCATCG
>CAZRIQ010000010.1:5111-17248 GCA_964600175.1 uncultured Melioribacter sp.
CGGAGATTTGAAAAATCTTTGCTTCTGCAGCATCGAGCAGATCAAATACATCTTCGTTGCCTTGGTAAGCAGCACCGGCAATTTCCATCGATGCAGAAATTAACTGGCGTAAAATCCACTTCTCCAAAACAACACGAGCGTGGTAATCAATATTTGCGGCAGAAGTTATATCCTGAGAAAGCTTGCTTAAATATGCTGCGCCGCCAGCCTCATCAACTTTGCCGGACTTTTTTAATTCTTCATAGACAGTAACCGTATCAACCGGTTCATCCGCTTCGTACAAAGAAACAATCGCTTCAAAAACCGTTCTATTTTTCTTGTCGAAAAATGCCTCGGGTTTTATAATTTCCACAGCTTTGGGAACTGCTTCGTTGTCAATCAGCATCGCGCCGAGAACCGACATCTCAACTTCAGGTACAGCCGGCGGCTGCTTGGACGCAGATTTCAATTTCTCTAAATCAACTGTTTCTTTTCGTTTTGCCATATTAAATTTTTCTTTTAGCTAAAATACTAGTGGCAGATTAATTGGCTGCCATTTGATCAAATAAGCTTTTAAATTTTTTGATGTCTTCCCAGCAATCTTTTTTCCAATGAGGATTTCTCAAAAGTGCTGCAGGATGATACGTACTTAAAACCCTAATACCGTTATACTCAAAATTCGACGTTCTTAAGGCTCCAAGCGAAAGTTTTTTATTTAACAATGCGTTCGCCGCAACTCTTCCCAAACAAAGAATAATTTTCGGTTTAATCAACTCTATCTGTTTGTGAAGATACGGAAAACAAGTTTCCATTTCCAACGGCAGCGGGTCCCTGTTATTCGGAGGACGACATTTCAGTATATTGGCAATATAAATGTCATCTCTCGTCAGGTTGATTGCTTTCAAAATATCGTTCAATAGTTTTCCCGCTCTTCCCACAAACGGCTCGCCAAGTCTATCCTCATCTGCGCCGGGAGCCTCACCTATCAACATTGCAACAGCATTAGGATTCCCGACGCCGAAGACAAATTTATTCCTCGTTTTACCAAGTTGGCATTTTTGACACTTATGAGTCAAATCATAAAGTTCAGTTATGCTTTCGGATTTCTGAAAATCTTCCAAGAATAAATTATCGCCTAAATCCATTTCTACCTTCTCAGACACTTTTAATTCGGTTTTCCTTTCATCGACAGGATAACTTTTCCATGTCTTCAGATCTTCAAAAAGAATATCTCCAAAAATTTCCTGCTGATCTTTCAACGACTCGGTAATTAATTTTGCTACTGCCGGGTTTTTACCCCCAAGTTTTTTATCAATGTCAGCCAATCTACGAGAGTCCTTCCCTCTAAGAAAAGAGTTTTTTCAACTCACTTAAAATATTATTTGCAGTCTGAAATTTATTTAAGAGGGGAAATTGCTTTTGTTTAATCTGCCCGGCGCGCGTGTTTCCCTTGGTGTGCAATATAGTAATTTTATTGGTATCATTCTCAAACGCCGCACCGCTGTCTTTCAGAGAATTGAGCACAATCATATCGAGGTTTTTGGATTTCAACTTTTTCTCGGCATTGTTAATTTCGTTTTCCGTTTCAAGTGCAAATCCAACAACAATTTTCCCATCTTTTTTTAACGATGCGAGAATATCATCAGTTTTTGATAGAGCAATCGACTTCAAGTTTTGTTCTTTTTTGATCTTGCTTTTGGAATATTTTGCAGGCCGGTAATCCGCTACAGCAGCCGACATAATTAGTGCGTCACTTGTTTTAAAATTCTTTTCGACTTCTTTCTTCATCTGTGAAGCCGAGCGGATCTTAATAAGCTTTATTTCGGGATAACTCTTTTCAGCAGTTGGACCGGCAATCAATGTAACATCTGCTCCTCGTAAAAATGCTGCTTTTGCAATTTCATATCCCATCTTTCCGCTCGATCTATTTCCGATAAATCTAACCGGATCAATATCTTCCAAAGTTGGACCGGCAGTGACCAATATTTTTTTGCCCGATAAATCTTTCTTGTATCCCGATAAAACTAATTCTGCGGCATCAATTATCTTTTCCGTATCAGCCATTCTTCCCGGACCGGAAAGACCGCTTGCTAAAAACCCGGTTTCAGGTTCAACAACAAACGCCCCATGGTTCCTTAGCTCTTCAATATTCCTTTGAGTAAAAGGATTCATATACATATCCACATCTGCGGCTGGAGCTACCAACAGCGGGCAGCGCAAAGCCATGACAACCGAAGTAAGTGCGTTATCTGCAAAACCATGTACAATCTTCGCGATTGTGTTTACTGTTGCAGGGGCGATGACGGTGATGTCAGCCCAGAGCGCATATTCAATATGCCATGTTTGAAGATCGACACCGTCTTTTTGCGAAGCCGGGAATATGTTAACGACTACCGGATTTCTTGAAAGCGTAGACAACGTAAGAGGAGCAATAAATTCCACTGCGGACGGGGTCATTACAACTCTTACTTCAGCACCTCTCGAAACAAAACTACGGATCAACTGTGCGGATTTGTAAGCTGCAATTCCCCCTGTAACGCCAAGAATTATTTTTTTCCCTTTTAACGGATCGGGAATCATTTTTATTTATCTGTTTTGTATCTGTACTCAATACCGGTTTGAAGTTCTTTTATAGATTTGACATGAGGTTTCTCTCTCTTGTCAAATTCAAGTGAAAGCTTGAGCTGATCCGGGTTTTCCCTATCTTCAAATTCTTCTTCATGACCGGCAGTAATTGTGCTAAGCAGTGCGTTGAATTCCAAACGGTTGTCGTCGTTTAGTTTTCTTGCACGTCTTGAAGCAACAATTACAGCTTCATAAAGATTGGGAATCCTCTCCTTGATTTTTACTAGGTCCTGCGGAACAATAGCCATTTTTTATCTCCTAATTTATTTCTCTTTCGATTATTTCTTTTGTCTTCTTTTTTGCCTCTTCCAGATCAATATTTGAAATTACATAATCAAATTTGTCTTTGTAATTCAGTTCCATCGTAGCACGTTCAATTCTTTTTTTTAGATCTTCGTCAGTTTCCGTTTTTCTGCCGATCAATCTTTTTTTCAGTTCTTCGATACTCGGCGGTGCAACAAAAATCAAAACCGAATTGGGATATTTTTCTTTTATTGACAAAGCACCTTTTACATCAACCTCAAAGACAACAGATCGTCCTTCTTCCAAATTTTTATCAACAAATTCTTTCAACGTGCCGTAATGGTAATCATAAACTTTTTCATGTTCGATAAATTCATCTTTTGCAACTTTCTCGTTGAATTCATCTTCACTCATAAAAAAATAATCAACGTCGTTCTTTTCCGAGTTTCTCGGTTTTCTTGTTGTTGCCGAAATTGAAAAGACAAAATCTTTATGCTGCGAAAGAACACATTTTACAATAGTCGTTTTTCCTGATCCGCTTGGTGCGGAAAAAACAAATAGTTTAGCTTTATTCGGAAACAAAACTCACTCAATATTTTGAATTTGTTCGCGTATTTTTTCAAGTTCTTCTTTTATCGAAATTCCCTGGTGGGAAATTTCTGCCGAAATTGTTTTACTATTAATCGTGTTGGCTTCCCGGTTCATTTCCTGTATAATAAAATTTAACTTCCGCCCGGCGTCTTCGGATTTGTTCATCGTATCCAAAAACATTTTAATATGACTTCTTAACCGAACACATTCTTCGGTTATGTCATAACGTTCGGCAAGAAGAGCCAGTTCGGTATTCAGCCTATCAGGGTTATCCAAAATATCATGCGTAAGCATCCGCGCTTTATCTTTAATCTTCTCAAAATATTCTTTAATGCTGTCTTTTTTCAACTCTTCAATTTTCCTAAGAGCCGCTTCTATCCTTTTAATCCTCCCGACCAAATCTTTTTCAAGCTCTTGCCCTTCGGCACGCCTCATCTTTTCCAGATCGTCTATCGCAACATCAATCGCTCTTTCAACTAGAGAAAAATAATCTGCAAAGTCATGCCCGTTTTCCTCAAAGAAAAAGTTTTGAAAACCGAGAACATCTTTCAACGTAATCTTGTTCTGAAGTTTTGAAGTTTTTTTAATTTCTTTAAGAACAGACATTGCAAACTTAACACCGTTAGGGTCGAGTTGTGGAAATTTGTCTTCCACTCCGGCTTTTGAAACCGATATCGCTAAATAAATCTTTCCCCTTTTAACGCGGCTTTTAATCCTCTCCCGTATTTCCAGTTCCTTGGGGGATAAGGACCGAGGAATCCTAATCGAAATATCCAGGTACCTGTTGTTTAAACTTTTAATTTCACTTTCGATCAACAAATCCTTTTCCTGTACTACGGCCTTACCGTATCCGGTCATGCTTGTGATCATCAATTCCTCTAAAATTGGAGCAGAAATTTACTCAAAATGTGTGCCTATAAGCAAATATAATTGAATTCCAATATGGCGGATGAATTTATGTAAGCTCTTTAATATAAATATGTTAGAAGGCTTCGCCGATGCCGATGTGAAACTGAAGCAGTTCGCTCCAAAATTTCTTCTTGAAAAAGTCCCTCTTATCGTTTGGATCATACACTTTGAATCCAAAGTCAATTCGGATAGGTGCAAAATCGGAATAATATCTAAACCCGAAACCGGCAGCAACTGCAATCTGATCCAATTTAATATTCTGCAGACCGTTCCATGTATTTCCGTAATCAATAAAAACAGCCGAACCGAATTTTCCAACCAGTCTATTTCTTGTTTCGAACGAACCTTCCATGATGAAAAATCCGCCGGTCGTGGCTCCTTTAACGAAAACGGCTTCGAGTTCTTCCGGAGTTGGATTTATGAGATTATAAATTGGATCGGACGGTACTAACTCGCGCGTACTCCATCCCCTAATAGAATTACTGCCGCCGGAATAAAATCTTTGGTTCAGCGGGATGTCCGCCCTATCGCCTTTATAAGTAAAAATTTTACCTATTTTGAATTTCAATCCCAGCGCAGAAGTCTTCGATTCATAGTAAGGCAAATAGTCTGTTACAGTAAACAACAATTTAACAAATGCAGGTCTATCGAATGCTTTACCGAATATATCGCTGAACAGGAGCGGAATAGAATTCGCATCCTCAAAAAGAATTGACAGAGTATATCCTCTAGTGGGAAAAAAGACGTCGTTAGTTTTGTTTGCTCCAAGTGAAACACCAATATAAGCATTCGTACTTTTTCTTGTAAGGTCCGCCTGGGTAGCATCTTTCAATATAGAAGCAGCCAGAGAATCGGCTACTTCTTGCGATAGATATTTCTCAAAATAATATGAAAGGTTGCTCTGCATATAAGACTTTTGGTATTCGTAATTTGCCTGCTCAACATTAAAATAAGTACTGAAAGAATTGAAATAAGTATACTGCGGCAGTTCGAAATCCAAACTTAATTTTGCACCGTACAATGTGGATTTATATTCGTTTTTTCTCTTTTGAAATGTTAGGTAAGTTTCCAGTTTCGTATCAATCGGTTTGCCGAAAATGAACGGCTGTTCCAGCACAATACGGTTATCTATATATCCGTAAAGATTGGAATCAGCAAAAGAATAAGTTTTGAGAAACTCGGAAAAATTCTGCGCGGCTCCCGAAGTACTGAGTGTAAATTTTCTTGCCTCACCGAAGAAATTTCTTCTTGTGTAGCTCAACCCAAGACCGAGGTTAAAAGTGTTATCCTCGTTATTTGTAATTATTTCGGGTGCTAATTCATTTAACAAACCCACATCGGCAGTGATGCTTAAAGGCACCGAGCTATCTGTAGTATCCGAGATTACACTGTTCACGATAGCCGATGTAAAAAGATTTGTTCGATAGAGACGAACCTGTCCCCACTGTATATCATAATAACTATAAAATTGACCCGGCTTAATGCTTACTAATTCTTTCAACAAATCATCATCAACCAAATCTTTACCCACTCCCGTACGTTCGGTTCGGATATCACTTATCCTATATCTTTTTCCGACTTGGAAGTTTAACCGCACATCGACTTTGTTCAACGACGTATCAACCAATACGAGAGGTTTATCCGCACTTGCAAGCATATAGCCGTGATCTCTAAGAAAACCAAGCACAAAATTTCTTCTATCAGTTACAAAATTATCCGAGTACTGCTGGCTTGTATCGACTTTTGTATAATCGAATATCCGTTCTCTAAATTCATCGGCAACACTGTCAATCCCGATGACCTCGAACTTTCTGAATGTTGCAGGCTGGTGTTCTGCAATGTTATAAGTCAACTCAGCTCTTTTTTCTTCCTTAAATATTTCATATGAGGGAACAACCTGGACTTTAAAAAATCCTTTTGATTGATAGAGACTTTTAATTGCCTGGACATCACTCGGAATCAGCAGTGAATCAAAGTAAGTTGCCTTTGACCCGAAGCTGGAAAACTTATTCAAAAATTGAGAGAACCATCCGGAAGATTCTTTGGAAAGTACGGCATACTGAAGCTGGGAAGTCGGCATATTGTTATTACCATGAAACATAACTGCCGTCAATTCATATTGTTCTTCCTGTTGAGAATATAGAGTGACGACACTCAGAATAAACAAGCATAGAATTAATTTAATTCTTCTCAACCCAAGTCCTGCAAAATCTTCTGTGTTTTGTTAGTTGATGATTTTTACCGGCGTCCCGATCTTTACAACCGAATACAGTTCATCAATGCTTCTATTGCTTACGGCTATCGAACCGTTGGTCCAATTAAAAGAGAACGGAAGATTTCTGAAAATGAAATTATATTTCCCGATTCCGTGAATTCCCAATTCTTTGCCAAAAAGTTCCTTGGACGGAGAACAGTTATGATTTCTAATCGTTTTCATAATGATTTCGAATTGTTCTCCCGTAATAATTCCTTTTCGAAGTGCATCGGCAGCATCTTTTTCATTAGGATAATTTATTCTCAAAAATTTGTGATATTTATGAACAGAGTCTTTCTCACAAATTTCATAGTTGCCCAGCGGTGTAAAATTTTCGTTCATCGATTGATTTTCCACGCTGCTGCTTTTTCCAAAAACAGCTTTATAAGACTTAATCAAGGTATTTCCGGAAAGAAGTTCAAGCCGGTAATTTTTTACATCAACCACAATTCTCGCATTATTAATCTGAGAGATTCCTTTTTCCGTCATTGCTTCTTTAAGGGGGACTTCCCGAATATTCAATATAATGCCGTAAATAATCAGGCCGATAAAAAAAACAATAATGCTCCCGCTGATATATAAAATATTCTTTAACAATTTTATATAAACCGGAACTTAGTTAATAAAACCCTGCTGATTTTATTCAGCTAATATATAAAAAAAAAGCGCCATCGAAGGCGCTTATGAAGTTTTGCTTCCACAGCATTATTGCTTTCTAGAAACGGCTTCTACAACGGCAATTGCGGTCATATTGATTATATCCCTCACAGTATCGCCCCGTTGAATTACATGAACCGGTTTTTTCATTCCCATCAATACGGGACCGATTACGGTCGCATCAGTTAATCTTTGGAATAGTTTATATGCAATATTACCGGCTTCAAGGTTGGGAAATATTAAAACATTAGCACCGCCTTTCAAAACGGAAAACGGAAATTCTTTCTCGAGTCTTTCCGGCAGCACTGCCGTATCTGCCTGCATTTCACCGTCTATAACCAAATCGGGATGTTTCGCACGGACGATCTTTACAGCTTCGGCAACTTTAGCAGCCTGTGGATGAGAAGAACTGCCGAAATTACTGAAAGAAAGCATTGCAATCTTCGGTTTTATATCGAACTCTTTAACTGTCTCCGCAGTTGTGATTGCAATCTCGGCAAGTTGTTCGGCATTAGGATCAATGTTTACCGTTGTATCTGCAAAGAAATAAATTTTATTTTTGATCACAACTATATACATGCCTGCAACTAGTTCGAATCCTTCTCTCACGCCAATACATTGCAGTGCCGGGCGAATTGTTTCGGCATAGTGATACGTTAATCCGCCGACCATTGCATGTGCATCCCCACTTTCAACCATCATAGCAGAGTAATAATTCGGTTGTCTTATCAACTCTCGCGCTGCACGAATAGTAATGCCTTTTCTTTGTCTTTTCTTATAAAGCTGTTCGGCATATTCATCACATTTTTTGCATATCTCAGGATCCTTGATCTCAAATCTATCCGGATTGTAACCCAACTCAACAATCTTATTTTTTATTCTTTGTTCATTGCCGATTAACACGGGAATACCGATGTTTTCCTCACGAACAGAATTTGCTGCCCTGATAATTTTTTCATCTTCACCTTCGGGATAAACAATTTTCTTCGGGCTCTTCTGGGCTTTATGAACCATAACACGAATAACTTCGGTTGAGAAACCGAGTCTTTCCTGAAGCTGCTCTTTATATACATCCCAATCTTTAATTTGGATTCTTGCCACACCACTATCCATTGCTGCTTTTGCCACAGCCGGGGCTACCATCCATAAAACACGCGGATCGAACGGTTTGGGGATTATATACTCACCGCCGAACGAGAACTCCTTACCGCCGTATGCATTAATAACAACTTCCGGTACTTTTTCTCTTGCAAGTTGTGCCAGTGCTTTAACCGCAGCCATTTTCATTTCCATATTTATCGCGGTAGCTCTAACGTCGAGCGCTCCTCTAAAGATGAACGGAAAACCCAACACATTATTCACCTGATTTGGGAAATCGCTTCTTCCCGTAGCCATGATAATGTCCTTACGTACATCGGTTGCATCCTCATATGTTATTTCAGGATCGGGATTTGCCATTGCAAGCACAATTGCTTTCTTAGCCATCGACTTTACCATTTCTTTCGAAACAATATTTCCTTTCGACAAACCGACAAAAACATCGGCTCCTTTTATAGCATCCGTTAAATTTTTGTATTTGTTCTCTCCGGCAAATTCTTTCTTATACTTGTTAAGATCGGTTCGGTCTTTGTGAATTAATCCTTTTGTATCAAACATGAATATGTTTTCCCTTTTTACTCCGGCAGCTAAGTACATATTGCAGCATGCTACTGCCGCAGCGCCTGCACCGGAGACAACAATTCTTACCTGGTTCATTTTCTTTCCGGCAATTTCAACCGCATTCAATAATGCAGCACAGGAAATAATTGCCGTCCCGTGCTGGTCATCATGAAAAACGGGAATGTTCATTGTTCTTTTTAATTCTTCTTCGATCTCAAAACATTCCGGGGCTTTTATATCTTCCAGGTTAATCCCGCCGAAAGTCGGTTCAAGTAATTGGACTGCTCTTATTATTTCTTTTGGATCTTTTGTTTTAAGTTCAATATCAAAAACATCAATGTCGGCAAACCTTTTAAACAGAACTCCTTTTCCTTCCATTACCGGCTTAGCGGCATGCGGACCGATATCGCCCAGTCCTAAAACAGCCGTACCGTTTGAAACAACTGCAACCAAGTTTCCTTTAGCTGTGTATTGGAATACATCGTCGTCGTTCTTCTCTATTTCCCTGCACGGTTCAGCTACTCCCGGTGTGTAAGCCAATGACAATTCTCTTGCCGTAAAACAAGGTTTAGTTGGAATAACTTCTATCTTTCCATGTCTTCCCTCACTATGATATTTCAGAGCCTCTTCTTTAGTTACCGACATAAAAAATTCCTCTATTAAATTTTTGAAACATGTTTTTAGTTAATAAGATGCAAATATCTGTGTAAAATTATGAAATATACCCATAACAAAAAAACCGCTTACAAAGCGGTTTTCTTTTTGAAACTAAACTTCCATAATTTCATTTTCTTTGTGTAGAATAAACTCGTCAATTTTTTTTGAATGTTCGTCGGTTAGATTTTGAACTTCCTTTTCGTTGTGAATCTTTTGATCTTCGGTAAGCTCTTTATCCTTTTCCAACCGCTTCAAATGTTCGTTAGCATCTCTCCTAACATTTCTAAGAGCAACTTTCGCTTCCTCACCGAACTTTTTGACAAGCTTTACAAGTTCTTTTCTTCTTTCTTCATTTAGCGGTGGAATTGGAATCCTGAGATTAGTTCCATCGCTTATAGGATTCAATCCTAAGTCTGCAACCATAATCGCTTTCTCTATCGGCTGGATTAAACTTTTATCCCAAGGCGTTATTGCAATTGTATGAGGGTCAAGCACGGTTAAATTTCCAACCTGGCTAAGCGGTGTCATTGTACCGTAGTAATCGACTTTGATTCCATCCAGCAAGGCAGTAGTTGCTTTACCGGTTCTTATTTTTGCAATCTCCGCTCGAAAAGCTTCGATGGTTTTATCCATTCTATGTCTTGCATCCTTTAATACATCGTTCATAAACTCCCCAAAAATTTATTTAACTGTTTTTTCTTCTTTTTTGGTGAAGTGACCAACTGAAGTACCGACATTCTGCCCTGTAACAACCTTAAGAAGGTTATCCGGTTTATCCATATTGAATACAATAATAGGAAGGTTATTCTCCCTACAAAGACTAACGGCAGTCATATCCATTACACGTAAGTTCTTCTGTAGAACTTCAAGGTAAGATATCTCTTCGAACAAATTCGCATCAGGATTTTTCTCCGGGTCCGAATCAAAGACTCCGTCTACACGTGTTCCTTTGAATATTGCATCGGCTTCTATTTCTACCGCTCTTAAAGATGCTGCAGTATCGGTACTAAAATAAGGATGACCCGTACCGGCACCAAAGATTACTACCCTGCCTTTTTCAAGATGCCTAAGAGCTCTCCTTCTAATAAACGGCTCGGCAATTTCTTCCATTTTGATTGCAGTCATCAACCGTGTGTACATTTTCTTATTTTCAAGTGCATTCTGCAAAGCAAGGGAATTAATTACTGTTGCCAGCATCCCCATTAAATCACCTGTTACTCTTTCAAGACCCTCGCCTTCGGAATTTAAACCACGGTATATATTTCCTCCGCCAATCACAATGCCGACTTGTACTCCCAAGTCGTGAATCTTTTTAATTTCTTCGGCAAAGAAATTCAGCTTGGATTGATCAATTCCAAATCCCTTGGAACCCATTAAGGATTCACCGCTAAGTTTCAACAAAACTCTTTTATATTTAAGATTTGCTTTCATTTCGAACCAAATATAAAAAAAAAGGTCTTATTAAAAAATAAGACCTTTCGTTATCGAATTATTTGTTTTCGTCACTGACGTGAAATCGCTTAAACAGTATTAGTTTAGCATCTGAAGAGTTTTTAGTATTAAACTCTTTCATCAGCTGGCCAACCGTTTTGGCATTATCTTTAATGAATGCCTGTTCGGATAGACAATTCTCTTCGAAATATTTATTCATCTTACCCTGTGCAATCTTTTCCAAAACTTGTTCCGGTTTGCCTTCTTTTTTAGCAACCTCTTTATAGATTTCCATCTCTTTTTCGATCACATCTTTCGGTACTTCTTCTCGGTAAACATAAAACGGCTTCATTGCCGCAACCTGCATAGCAATATCTTTCAGGATCGGTTGAAGCTCTTCTTTTTTCTCTGCCGGAATATTATCTGCTTTAACAAGTACACCAAGTTTGGAACCGTGATGAACATAATCAACTACTTCCCCATTTTCTGCACTTTCAATTACAAAACGTGTAACTTGAATTTTCTCACCTATTTTTCCAATGAGAGCATTCAACTCTCCTTCCAAACTTTTACCGTCATGAGAAAGTTTCATCAATGAGTCTATATCCGAAGGATTATTTTTAACTATCGAATCCAAGACAAAGTTAGCAAAATCGAGGAAGTCCGAACTGTTGGCAACAAAATCAGTTTCACAATTAACTTCAAGGATTACTCCGGATTTGTTATCATTATAGAGTTTTGTCAAAATAACGCCTTCGTTTGCCGATCTCTCCGCTCTTTTAGCAGCTACGGCAGCTCCTTTTTTACGCAAGAACTCAATGGCTTTTTCGAAATCGCCATTAGATTCTTCAAGAGCTCTTTTACAATCCATCATTCCGGCGCCGGTTTTATCTCTTAGTTCTTTAACAAGACTTGCCGATATAGCCATTCTTTTTATCCCCTTTATTTCAGTTTGTACTGTATTTAGTTTTCCTTTTTTTCGGTTGTATCTTCTTTCTTTTCCTCAGGTTGAACGGGTTTGTCAGGTACTGCTTCCTTCTTTTCTTCAGATTGTACAGGTTTCTCAGCCACTGCCTCTTTCTTTTCTTCAGCTTTATTCTCAGGGGCGTCTACTTTTTCTTCCGCCTTCTTT
>CAZRIQ010000011.1:0-10780 GCA_964600175.1 uncultured Melioribacter sp.
CAGGAACCAAACCAAACTTAATTCAGCTGTTGTAGAAAATCAATAAAAAAATTGTTTGTGAGATTTGAATGAGATAACAGCTCATAGTTTCTCATTGGGCAAAGCACGCTCCATGACATCAAGTGCAAACCTTGCCGAGACAGTAACCCTGCCCGCACCCATCTCAATGCCGACTTCAACGGCTTCAAGAATTTCCTGTATCATAGCGCCGCACTTTGCAGCCTGTTCAATATGCCACTGCATACACGATTCGCAGTCAATCGATACGGAAATTCCGACTGCGATCAATTCCTTAGTTTTCTTGGGTAAAGCGCCATCTTCATAAGTAACCTTTTCCATCTGAAGAAAAGCATCGTAGACTTTCGATTTTAGAGAGAGAAGTTTTTGATGTGCCTTTTTCCGTTTTTGTGAGATTTCATCTAGCTTATCCATCGTTTTCCTCCCGGCATTGATGTTGGTGTAAAACGTTGTTTATAAATTCATTTGCATTTTGAAAGCGAAGATACCAAACAGAATAAAAAAATGCCCCGCAATGTTTGTGCGGAGCATCCGGTAAATAAGATTTGTTATATGATATTTTTATTTCAAGAGTATCATTTTCTTTGTCGCTGAATAGTTCCCGGCACTAATTCTATAGAAGTAGATGCCGTTCGACAAATTATTTCCGTCAAAAGGAACCTCATATATTCCGGGCGCTTTCTCTTCGTTAACAAGCTCAGCGATTCTTTGACCGAGAGAGTTATAAACCGTCAATATAACGTGCGCAGTTTCGGGTATTGAAAATTTAATCTGTGTTGTTGGATTAAACGGGTTCGGATAATTTTGTGCAAGCGCAAATGCCTGCGGAATTGAACCGTCTGTATTTCCAACATCCGTTACCATACCATTGCTGATTGACAACGAGTTGTTACCCGAAAGCTGGTTATCGTTAAGTTTATATGAAGCGTTGAGTTCGGAAACAGAATTCGCATTAAGTTTCTTGAAATGCAGCGTTGCAACTTTACCGTTCTGTATTTCTTGAGAGCTTGCCGCAACAAAACTGAGTTTGCCGTTTTTTGCAGCAGTCTGAATATTTACATTACCCGCACTGTTCGAGTTGACGTTTACAAACTCCAGTTCGGAAGGATCGTAATTAAACTGGACTTCTACCGACTGAACATTTTGTGAATTTGCAAGCTCAACCGGGACAGTAATCATATTATTGTTATCCATTGCGGCGCCATTTATAACAACTGTACTGCTCGGAGATATAGTCGGGAATACAAAATTCCAGTCGTGTAAGTAGATGAAGAAGATTATTTTCAAGTAGTCGTCAATATCAACGTCACCGTCAAAGTCAACGTCGGCATTCGTGAAAGCCTGTCCGCTCAACGGATACAATCCAAGCCAATGATAAATAACCGCAACAGCATCGTTAATGTCAACAATGTAGTTCAAAGTTGCGTCGCCCTGATTTGTTGATGTACCGGAAGAAGAGCTGTAAGTTATTGTTCCGTTTACAATCGTAAGCGGTGTCGACGAAATATCAACGAGCCATTCGGCGGCAGATGAAGTTACGTTTGCACTTCCCGCACTTCCGTCAATTACCTGGAATGTGAGATAGAAAAGTGTTCCGCTCGTGTTGATCGGACTTGAACCGGCGAGAATAAAATCTGCCGTACTAGAAGAAATCGAATAGAATGTTCCTGCCCAGCCGAAATCGTTTACAAGAGTTCCGGAATTATAACTGCCGTAGAGAAATTGTAATTTACTTGCATCAAAATGAATTTTGCCTTGAAGTAAGTAACCGATCTGGAATCCGCTTGTTGCGGTTAAATCAACCGGTATTGTTACGTAAGAACCACCGACAGTTGTTGCCGATCCAATTGTGATAGTAGGATTCGTCGCGGTTGTATTGATTGTGAAAGTCGCATCGCTCACATCGTTTATGCTTGCATTTCCCGTATCGCTAATTCTGATTAAGCAGTTGGTCGAATTTATGCTCGGAACCGTAAATGGGAATGTTCCGCTTGCTGCCGAAACAGCAGATGCAACCGTACTCCAGTTAGATCCGTTGTCGGATGAAAATTCAATATTCACATCTGTTACATTGGAACTTGTCCAAGTTATATTTTGAGTACTGCCGCCGGACCATGTCTCGCCGCCATTCGGAGATGTGACTTCGACAAAACTGGGATTAATAGTAAAAGTTGCTGTAATATTTTTATTACTATTCATTGTAACGGTTAATGGATTATCGGAACCGGTCGCATCACCGCTCCAGCCGGTAAATGTATATCCGGTGGAAGGTGTAGCTGTTAGTTCCACAGTTGAGCCGTAAGAATAACTGGCTTGGTCGGGATTTTTGGTAACCGTTCCATTTACAGATGTTATAGTTAGTGTATAAGTATTTATTACAAAACTTGCTGCGATAGTATGATTAGCCGTAACATTATTAAATGTATAACTTGATACGGCGCCAACGGAAGTTCCATCAACAAGCACATCGGCAATATGGTATCCTGCGTTCGCAGAAATTGTAAAAGTCTGGTTATTCCCTGAATCGACGTTAACGGAACCGTTTGGTGAAATCGCTCCGCCTGCACCTGCCGATGCTGTAATAGTGTAAGAACTAACGGGGGGAGTTCCGGCTTCCCAATCATCAAAAACAGCACCGCCTTGATAAAATTCAAATCCCGGATTACCGGATGTTAAAGAAGTTGTGTTTTGGACACTTTGTACAACCGTACCGTTTATCTTGGCGTAAATTATTCCGCCGTCTAGAACCGCTTCAATTATATCTCCATCATGAATTGTGGAAGAAACATGTGCTAACTCTCCTTGATGAATTCCATTCAAATACCAATAGATATAAAGAGTGCCGGAATTCCAGGCGACATTTAGTGCTTGGTTGTTTCCGCCAAGAAGCATTAAACCGACTTGTCCATTTGCATTAACAACTCTTGCCCTGGCAAATTGTCTTGTGTTATCAAATGTTCCGGCTCCTTGCCAATAGTAGAGAGCTTCGCCGGATACACCGGCAACTTGATTGTTACTTAAATTTACATACCCGCTGCCGAAAGCTTTAACCCAATTTCCTCCGACTGTAAATGGTGATTCATCGGGACGGTTGAAATCATCAAATGCAATAACATCAGACGGCAGAAAATTGGCTGTAATATTTTTATTTGCATCCATCGTGACTGATAATGGATTAGTATTTCCGGAAGCGTCGCCGCTCCATCCAAGAAAATGATACCCGACGTCAGCAACAGGCGTTAACGTAACTACAGTTCCATTATTATATGTAGCTTGATCGGGATTTTTAGTTACCGTTCCATTTGTAGAAGTAACGGTCAGCGTATAAGTATTAATCGAAAAGTTTGCAGTTATATTTTTGTTTCCATCCATTGTTATAGTTAACGGGTTTGTAGAACCGGTTGCATCACCGCTCCAGCCGGTAAATGTATACCCGCCGGAAGGTGTAGCCGTTAGTTCAACCGTTGTACCGTAAGAATAATTAGCTTGATCGGGATTTTTAGTTACCGTTCCGTTTACAGATGTAATTGTCAGTGTATATGTATTGATTGCAAAACTTGCAGAGATTGTATGATTCGCTGTCACGTTTAAAAATGTATAACTTGTAACAGCTCCAACAGAAGAACCGTCCACCAATACATCATTAACGTGATATCCTAAGTCCGGGGTGATTGTAAATGTTTGATCTGTATTTGGACTTACGGTAACATCTCCAAGCGGACTGATGGTACCTCCGCTTCCAACTACACTTGCATTAATTAAAAAGTTTGTAACCGTATATTCGAAAGCCCCAATGTCAACCGTTCCGCCGTAAATTCTGTCGTTGCCGGCAAGATCAAAAGTGCCGGTCATCCATGCATCGTTCAATCCGGCGTTAATAAGTGTCGAGCTAGATGTAAGATGGTAATCATTCGAGGAGGCATTTTCAAATAACGGATCGTCGGTTATGTTTCCGGTTCCACTGCCGGGTAAAGCAGGAGTCGAGCAGCTGTAATTGAAAGAGTAACTACTTCCGTCTGTTACCCAGTTATCGCCGTTATTGAAATAAATTATTGAGTTTACAATTGTTGAGCTGCCGCGTGCTCTTATGCCTGCGCCGTTTGAACATGTGTTATCGACAATAGTACAATTCTGAACTGCACCGGCATTCCAAATATTTATTCCGCCGCCATAGTATACAGATGTGTTTCCGTAGACAAGGCACCCGCGGACTGTTCCGCCATTTAGGCATCGTACCCCGCCGCCGTAACCGCCCGAACCGTTATCACTTGCTAAGTTATTGGTGATTATACAATTGATTGCATATCCTCCGTTATCGAGGGCGATTGCGCCTCCGTCGCGCGCCTGGTTGCCGGTAAGAAAACTGTTTTGAACAATACCGGCGTTGTTGATATCTACACCGCCGCCGTAACCTGAAGGATTATAACCGTTTTGAATTGTAAACCCATCGAGTACTGCGTTGGTATTATCGATGTAAAAGCATCGTGTAGCATCGTTTCCGTCTACAATAGATGCCGGATACCCGTTCCGGCTTCTAACAGTTATTCCTTTTGTGATGGAAACATTAGTTGTCAACACGTATGTGCCGTCGTCTACAAGGACGGTATCCCCGTCACTTGCGGCATCAACTGCAATTTGAATACTTGTTGCTGCATCTACCCAATTAGAGTACGGGGCAGTATTGCTGCCTGTCAGCGACACGTAATACGTGGTCTGTGCGAAAACCGCCGCTTGAAAAAAATAAGCGAGAGCGACGATGAAAAACAGAGTAAACCTGGATTTCATCTTTACCTCTTTTGTTATGTTCGATATTTTAACCGCAGAGTAAGAGGCAAGAGTGATACCAGAAAAAAGACGTGGTTTTGACGATTAGATGAAGTTATTAAAATGGATTGGTGTTTCTAAGTGAGAAGGATGCTCAAAATGAAATAGCTGTTTCAAGTAATTGATTATAGTTAACCTCACACTTTAGTCCCTCTCCCCCGTAAACGGGACAGGCTTACCAAGGAGAGGTCGCCAGACTTCGGCGCACTCTGACGAGGAAAGTGGGAGAGGTTAATAGGGAGATTAAAAATCAGTTTGAAAAGGCATGTCTTTTTTCAAAGAAAGGATTTAGCAAATGTGCAAGAAGGATAAGCACGATACATCCAATTACATTGTACCATAGGTAAGGAATTTGTGTGAAGAGATAGCAGGCAATTACAACAAGTTCGGCAATTAATGCTGAGTAAAATGTTGCGGTTCCTTTTATCTTCTTAAAGTAAAAGGCAATCAAAAATATTCCGAGTATGGTTCCGTAAAAGAGAGAACCGAGAATGTTTACCGCTTCAATCAAAGTCCCGAGTCTATTTGCGAACAAAGCAAACCCGATTGCATAAAATCCCCAGAAAACAGTTGCCAATTTTGAAACACGCAGGTAATGCTTCTCGGAAGCTTCCGGTTTTACCATTCTTTTGTAAATATCAATTACTGTTGTTGAAGCGAGTGCGTTTAATTCAGCCGAGGTTGAGGACATCGACGCTGAAAGAATGGAGGCAAGTACAAGTCCGATTAATCCGGCAGGCAAAACTGTAATTACAAATGTTAAGAAAATATAGTTTGTATCGTTTGTATCGGCGCCCGGATCGGCTTGCTTAATCAATGCTGCCGCCTTGTTTTTAATTTGCAATTCTTCTTTGCTTGATTTCCTGACTGCTTCGGCAGCGTTGTTGTATTCCATGTTGTCGCCTGCGTTATCTGCCGTAAGCATTTCTCTCAATTTGTTCTGTTTCTCCGAATGAATATCAGCAAACTCATTTTCGAGTTTTTTGTAATCTTCCGAGTAAACGCTGTTCTTAACATTTGCCGATTCAACCGAATTAAAAAAGAGCGGGGGAGTAGCAAACTGGTAGAAAACAAAGACCATGGCGCCGAGGAACAAGATACTGAACTGCATCGGCACTTTTACAATTCCGTTTGCAAGCAGCCCTATGCGGCTCTGTGCAACGGATTTACCGGTGAGGTAACGCTGCACCTGCGATTGATCCGTTCCGAAATAAGATAACGCAAGGAACGTCCCGCCAATCAATCCTGACCAAAATGTGTAGCGGTCTTTCCAGTCAAAATCAAAAGTAATTGCGTTGAGCTTGCCCATCTTACCGGCAATTTTAGTCGCATCGAGAAATGAAATGTCGCTTGGGAGAGAATGTATTATCATAAAAAATGCGCACAACATCCCGAAAGTAATAATGATCATTTGAAGAAAATGAGTTTTGCTTACCGCATCCGTACCGCCGGAAGCGGTATAAAAAATAACGAGAATCCCCATCACAAAAATTGTGAGATCGATATCCCAGCCAAGCAGAACGGAAATTATAAGCGCCGGCGCAAAAATTGTAAACCCCGCTGCAAGTCCGCGCTGAATCATGAACAAAATACTGCCGAGCGTCCTATTCTTAAGATCGAATCTCTGCTCGAGATATTCGTAAGCGGTATAGACATTCAACTTGTGGAAGATTGGAACTGCGGTGACAGATAAGATTATCATTGCAATCGGCAAACCGAGATAGAACTGCACGAAGCGCATGCCGTCGGTATAGGCTTGTCCGGGAGTTGAAAGGAATGTAATTGCACTTGCCTGCGTTGCCATGATCGAGAGGGTTACCATATACCACGGTGTTTTTCTGTTCGCGAGCAGATAATCTTGGATATCTTTAATACCGCGCGTTTTCCATACGCCGTATATCACAACGAATGCAAGAAATCCGATAAGAACTATCCAGTCAAGTAGACTCATTTCCTCCCGGGAGTTAGTTTTAATTCTTTTCTCGGCGCTCTTTACGACTTTTTAGCGATCTCAGCAGTTTATCTTTAAGGATTTTAACCGCAAAGGACGCAAAGAATACGCAGAGTTCGCAAAGGCATCAACTAAAAAATTTGGTGAACAGGTAATACATAACAATTTGCAAGACCAGAAAAGAAAACACGATTGCATACAATTGTTTCCAGCTCGAAAATATCGGCGGCTTCTCTTCCGTCAATTTTTCTTCTTTAGTTTGTATGGTGTTCATTGTATCTTCCTGCCGAAATCATGTTTGCGAAAATTCTGTAAGCACCCGGCACACCTGCCGGCAATTCACGGAACCAGACATATCCGGAATAGATAAACACACCTTTGCCGTAGTGTGCAAAGAGCGTTCCACCTTTTAGATCACTCTCGCCGGAGTCGTGTCCGGAGAAAACAGTTTCGTATTTATTGTCCCACGCGCTTGCGAAGTATGTTCCTCTTTCCTGTATCCATCCCTCAAAATCTTTTTGAGTAATCTTATTCGGAAAATTTAAAAGCTGCTGATTCGGATCGACAAAATTAATTTTTGCATCTTCGTCGGTAATTCTTTCATTGCTTAACGTTATGGGATACGGACCGATGTTATCCACCTGGACGTCTCTCGGTCTAACGTATTGTACGATTAACGTTCCTCCGTCACGTACAAAGTTCATTAGTCTTGGTTGGGCATACTTCAATTTGTTGCGAGTATTATATGCTCTTATTCCGGCAATGATAACGTTGAACTTCGACAGGTCCGATTCTTCTAGTGCATTGTCATCAAGTAAAGTGATTTTATAACCCATATCTCGGAGACAGTCGGGCACATCGTCGCCGGGACCCATTATGTAGCCGATGTTGTCGTCGAACTTTTTAATATCGAGCCGGACGAGTTTTACTTCGCTGTCGGGGAAATACACTTCCGGTTTAATGTGGGGATATGAAATCTCCACAAGCGCCTTGTTATATTCTTTGCCGTTAACGTTTACAATTATTTTTACGTTCGATTCGTTTTGTGTTTTCGGCGGAGTGACTTCAAACGTTACCGTTTGTTCGTCGTATTTATTTTTAAGTGTGAACGGAATTGACGAAGGAACAACTTTCCACTCTCCGCTTGTTTGAAGGTAAATCGTTCCTTCTTCATTTGGCGAACTGCTCTTTAACTTGGTCTGAATTTTTTTCGAATTGTCGTCCGGGAAAACCGACACGTTATTTACCACATTAGCAGTTACCGGCGGACGGATCTCGAACGGTCTGTAATGTTCGCCGTCGACTTGATCGTTCCATCTATAGAGGAGCGGTACGGTATATTCAAGAGTTTTACCTTCACAGCTGATATAAAACTTAACCGGGATCGAAGGCGGGTTTTCCGGTAAGCCGATCATTTGCTGATCTTCAACATTGAACAAACCTTTGGACGGTTTTTCAACAAGCCAGTAAGGTTGAGAGATCGGGTATGAAGCCGGAATTTTAATGTTACTTTCTATTGAAACAGGCTCATTGTCTTTGAGTTCCGAATCGGCATTCGAGTCAGCCTGTATAGTAGGGAACTCAATTTTTTCCAGTTTGAAATTTTCGTTCGAACGGTTAACAAATGTCGATTTCACTTTTACAACATCACCCGGTGCGGCTGAGTAGTCATCTGCCATTGCTTCCATCCACAATCCCGCGCACGATCTTATTATATCGAGCAGTTCTTTCTTTTTCAGATCAACCCAATAATTATTTTGGATTTTGTTCATCGCATCGTAAACTCGAATTAACTTTCCGATAGAAGATGAAGGTTTGTCGGGATCGAATGATTTCAAAACCTCATTTATCTGTTTGCCGATTATTTCTCCGCCCGGGACTCTATTCCATGTTGTGTCTACCCCATCGAAAATACTTTTACTAGCCGGTGTGCCGTCAACGAATCGAAAATATTCCAATCTCGAACCTCGGTAACCTGTAGAACCGAAGCCCTGACTTTTATGCATTGAACGTGATAAAGCTGCAATTTCCGTGAATGATTTTCCCAGTAACGGACTGTAGGTACCTACGTCAACACCGATCAATCCTTGAGTTTCGGAAACTGCGGGACGCCAATTATTCCAGAAGATTCTTTTTGCCTGCCACGGCTGAACGTATTTAAGCTGCTCGGGGAATTTGTTCGGATCGGCTGCTATATGAAAAGCTTCTTCGGCAAGCAGTGCAGATGCAGTGTGATGCCCGTGTCCGCCCGAACTTCCGACGGGGAAACGTGTTATTATCACATCCGGTTTGAATTTTCTTATAACCCATACGACATCTTTTAGAACTTCTTCTTTGCCCCAGATTTTAAAGGTTTCTTCCGGCGATTTTGAATACCCAAAGTCGATGGCGCGTGAAAAATATTGTTCGCCGCCGTCAATGTTTCTTGCCTGAAGTAATTCTTGTGTGCGGAGTATTCCAATTTCCACTCCTTTTTCGGGACCGATTAAATTTTGTCCTCCGCTTCCGCGTGTAAGTGAGAGATATGCGGTTCTGTATTTTGCACCTTTGGAAAAGTAAGCCATCAATCCTGTGTTCTCGTCATCTGGGTGAGCGGCAATGTAGAGAACGCTTCCCAATACGTTTAACTTTTCGAGTGCTAATTCAATCTCGGAAGAGTTCTGAATTTTTACAGGCTGACCGTTGATGCCCGCAGTAAGGAACAAAGTAATGAGCAGTATGTTTATGAAAGTCTTAAATAAATTCTTTGTCATTCTTCTTCGCTTTCGGATAAATATTAATTTAAATGAAACGCAGATTTTTATGATGGTTATGATTTCTTATGATAATCTTAAAAAATCATAGTCGATCATAATGATCTGCGTTCTATTTTATTTTGGTGAATTTAAGTTTGTTTATTCTACCGTAGAAATTGTAAACGGCACTTTTAGTTTTTCCCACCAAAGATAAGCCGTACAAGAAGTACCTGCCAGGTTATCGAATCCGTATTGCAGCCATTCCTGGAAAGGTGCTTCTTCCGGGGTTACGGTAATTCTAAGAGCGTCCTTGCTTTCGTCATATTTAAAGCTGCCCCAAAGAGTGGCGTCTTTATTAAAAATTACCGTCCAATCTTTTTCGGTAGGAATAAAATGCATACTATATTTTCCCGCCGGCAGTTTGTTGCCGTTGACCGTAACATCTTTGCTAAATTCGATTGTGGTGCATTCGTTGGCGCCGCCTCTCCACGGGAAAGGTTTGTTGTCGGAATAGTTATTGCCGGGAGCTAAGCCGTACGGAACAAGACCACCCCAAATTTTTCTACCTTTGATTCCAGGTCTGCTGTAGCTGATATTGATATCGGTATCGACACCGATTCTTTGTGATACACCGGCTTTCAAGCTTGCTCGGGGTTTCTGCGCTTGGTTTTGCGCCTGGATTGTTAATGAAAAAAATACTATCAGAGAAAAAATAGAAATGATGCCTGTGAAGAGTTTGGTTTGTTTCATATTTCCCTCTCTTTATGTTAAATGATATATACTTTGGAAGAAATGCCTCAATTTGTGGTCAAGAAGATAATAAAAATATTACTTTAACAAAGGGGTGAAAAAAGGGGCTATAAGGATGTGGAGGTATGATGGTATAAGGGATGGGGGATATTCGGTTTTAACGTAATAGAAGTGATTGTGATTACCCAGACATGATTTTTACCGAACTTATCCTTACTCAGTATTCTCATTATTTTGATGTGTATCTGTCTTGTTAAAAGTTTGGGGTTGGCTGATTTTCCTTTTTAGTCAACCCCATTTGTTTTGATTAACTGATACACAACATTTTTATTTAAGTAAAATCATTTTGACGGTTTTTGTGAAAACACTGCCGACACTGATTGCTTGCAATTTACATAGGTAAATTCCCGATGCCAATCCGTTTGTATTCCACTTAACATTGTAATGCCCGGCAATTTTTATTTCATTAACAAGTTCTGTTACCTTTTGTCCTAGTATGTTA
>CAZRIQ010000011.1:10790-17147 GCA_964600175.1 uncultured Melioribacter sp.
GCTTGTTGCAGGCACTCCAAATCTTATTGTTGTAGTTGGGTTAAAAGGATTGGGGTAATTCTGAAATAAGTCATACTCTTTAGGAATTATTTTCTCTTCTTCAACCGAAACGACATTTTCGACAATAACGGCTGCCGTTGCCTGCATGCCGCTTGCAGAATCCGTTGCCGTGACAATCGCGGTTCCTTCCGTAGAACATTTGAATAATCCTTCCGAATTTATTTCTCCTATGCTTGCCTGCCATATCGGAGTGATTTCAATCGATTTTCCGAATTGATCATAACCGACAACATGGAGTTGGACGGAATCGCCGGGAGCGATCAAAGATGAATCAGGCGCTATTGATATTTCTTGCAGTGCCGAATAGTAAACGGCTACATAAAATGAATCGCTCACCGATAAGTTTGCATCGGAATGTGATTGGGCGGTTATACTAATTTTATTCATTGTGCTTTCACTAATGCCGTCCGGGATGGAAAAAATAATTGAAACGGATGTTCCCGTGCTATCCTGCATTTGGTTTGAGAAAGTTTTCTGATTTGTAATCCAACCTAGTTCTTCGGAAACAGTTATGTCGATAATATCATCCGGAGTTTGAAGATTCTGAAAACAAACAACAACCGAATCCGTTTGACCGGCAACATAATGCAATGTATCGGAACCGGCTGAAGATACAAGAGACACTTGATCTGAGAACCATGACGGTACATCAACATTTCCGGTAATATCGCTGCTGCCGGGACCGTTAGCATTTCCCCACCAATTGTTATCCGCGTTTATTATTATGGATGGATCTGAATTGTTGATTCCGTAGTAGGAGTTTCCAAAGATATTGTTCGAGCTAACTACAGGATTAGAACCGTTTTCTGCAAATATACCGTTACCCGTATTATTTGCTATCGTGTTTCCAAAAATTTCCGGGCTCGAATTATCGAGACTAATTCCGGTGAATAAACAAAATGCATCATTAATGTTGTTTAGTCCGATAAATGTTTTCGGAGAGTTATAAGCTTTTATGCCGGTACAATTATTCCAAATCCGATTAGAATAAACTCTTGTATTTCGAGAATTATAGATATAAATACCGAATGTGTTATCTTCCTGGTGGTTGCTTATGCGGTTTTCATAAATCTTTGTAATTCCCGCGTAATTTGTAACAATACCATCTGATTTGTTGCTGTATATATTGTTTTTATAAACTTCGGTGCCGCTGCAATCAGTACCGATAATAATACCGTCTTCTCCGTTACTATATATCTTATTGCCGAAAATCTTTGTATTCAATGTGCCTGTCAATGCAATTCCATTCTTAGCGGAAGAGTGAATTACATTATCTTCAATTACATTTTCCAGGGCAGTTGAATTCATCAATTCGTAAACTAATATTCCATCTTCTTTTGAACCGGAAATGGTGTTCTCATTTACTATATTAAAAGAGCTATTTCCTATTTCAATTGCATTTACCGTATTATTGCTTATAAGATTGGAATTTGAAAACTGATCTCCTACAACATGACGGGCGTGGTAAATTCCTATAAGCGCAAAACCTGTGTTGCCAATAATTTCATTATCCGAAGAACCAAACAGCTTAAGTTCGGATTCGCCGGATATTGCTTGATTGTCATAAATTTTTAATCCGGGAGAATCTTCTATTTCCAGAGTTTTCAAATTATATAGTTTATTGCCTGAGAATTCCAGATATAAGGTTTGATATAACTTTATTTTATCAACCAATGTTTTGTTGTTTATAAATTTGAACAAATGGACACCCCCCAAATGGATTGCTGCATCCGACGGCGAACCATTATCCCCTCCTACAAATGTAAATCCATCGACAAGCTTGCCCTTGAATGCGGCAAGAGCCCAATTGTCTCCACCGTTTATTATAGTATTTTCAGCTCCTTCTACACTTTTAAGAAATATGTCTTTATCCATTATTGTAACTGATTCTTTGTACTCGCCCGGACATACATAGCATGTATCTCCACTTGTTGTCAATGGTGATTCAATAGATTCCTGAATTTTGGAAAAGGCAATTTCTTTTGAATTATAAACACGTCCGATTTTGAAACTATCTATCTCAGCCTTACCTGCTATTAGTCCGCTTGCATAATGGACAGGCTGTGCTACAACGGTTTGTGTTTCTATGAGAAAAGTCTTAGGCTCGTCCGAAGCATATTCATTAATATCAAGCTCCGGAAAATCATAATCCAGGTAAATTGTTGCACATTCTCCTGCTTTAATACTTATTGGAGGCACAAAGCTTGCTTCTATCAGACCGTTGTCGGTTGTATATTTTCCGCTGTAAATATTTGTGCCTAGTTTAAATATATTTACTTCGGAAATATCTGTTGCTTCGTTGCCGCTTCCCGAAGCTTTGAAATTAATTTTACTTACCGTCCAGTCATCGACTTCACTTGCGCACAATGTTACGGGCATCATCACAAATCTCTTATCTCTATTAATTTGGCTTGCACAATAAAATTTCTTATCCTCGCTGCCGGAAACTGTTAATTCGAGCTGTTCAAAATTTCCAATTGCTGTTTTGTCTGCATCCATTGAGATGATTTCTTGTTTGTTTGTGCTGCTTATCGAGCCGGTCCACTCTTTAAATATCCATCCTTGGTCCGGATTATCTACGGCGTTAATATTAACTGATTCTCCACGGTTATATTCATGTGGTCCAACTGCCGGAGAGACGTTACATCCGTTTGCCGCAGCTTCCGCAGGATTTATTGCCATAGTTAGAAGTACTTTTTCTTCACCGGGTTTTCTAATCCATTTTCTTATCCTTTGTAGTTTGTTTCCCTCAAAATCACTATCATAACCGTATGCAGGTGCGTTGTTATTCATTATAAAATAGATTATTAAATACCATAGTCCGAGATCATTTGTTTTTCTCAGAACACTTGCGCTTGGAGGTCCGGTTGTGGAAACAGAGACATTCATTGCCATATGCGACGCTCGATCAAAAGCAATTGACTGCCCGGCGGTAAAGCTGTTGGACACGGTACTAAAAGAATAATCTTTAATTCCGCCTTCCCACAACGTCAATGTTAGTGAGCTGTCTATTACATTCATATCTTGAGCGCGGGATGTTGACACTTGAAGCGGGGAATAGTCATTCCAATCCGTCCCCTCATTAATTTTTAGTGCTCTGATGTAAGTAGGACCGCTCCAAGCATCGGATTGAAGAAGGAACAAGTAGGAGTTAAAAAAATCAATTTTAAAAGTGAACTTATCGAGAGTGACTGTTTTCAAATCCTGGATATTCGATGGATCGGAAATATTCAGTTCGTGAATAACCGTCTTGTTTTCCCCGTAGTTATAGTGAGCGGTATACACGTGCGAAGTATCGTCGGATATGCAGAAGTTAAATCCGTCGTAAGTGCTGGGTGTAAAAGTATCTTTCAGCGCGGGCGAAGCAGGATTGGATATGTCGACTATTTCGAACGCACCGTTTTTATTATACGTAAATTCGTGCATGTAGAGTACATACATATAATTGCCTAAAATTTTCACTTCGGTCAAATCCTCACCGGCAGTATAGTCGGATAATTTTACGGGATTTTCGGGATCGCTGATATTGTACAAGGCGATTTTATCACCGTTATACACAGCAAGCAGACTGTCTCCACCTGCCCATATTTTTCTTACATTGGAGTGATTAATTGATTTGATATAAGCGGGATTTTCGGGATCGTCTAGTTTGTAAATGTAGATCTTGCCACTTCCGACAATATATAAATATCCTTCAATAGATACGGAATACTTTATAGTGGAAGGAAGTGTACCTGAGTATAATCCAATACTTTCCATCTGCGAATAATCCTGGGCTTGTATTGGATTGATCAGGAAAGTTAATACGAGTAATGCCGCCAATTTTTTCATACTTACCCTCTTTAACACTGAGTAAAATAGTTATATGTTTTTCCCAGGTCAACGTGGGAACAAGCGTTTATATTAGAACCAAATAAACTACGCCGAGTTAGAGGGATACTTGTATTAATTCATTAAACAGATAGTGTATTAGAGAATGTGTGTCTGAGAATAAGTATAAGACCAAGTGGCCTTGTTCAATATACAAATTTTGATAAAAAAATCCAGTGAGCCCGCGTAAAATGTATCAAATCAGGAGTTGCTGGGCTGTCGAGGACCACTCCTTGACAAATAGAATTATTTACTTTTTCAGAGCCGGCTATTTAATTACAATCTTTGCCGCCCAGTCTTTTGAAGACATTTTTTGTCTGTCTGGAAAATCCGGTAATGTAAGCGTACCTTTTCCGTCCGATTTTATCACAACTTTATCTTTCCATTTACCATTCATCGTATTAAACCATTGAAAGTAATATTCGGTGTTAGGTTTAAAATTATTCAATACCGGTAATGCCGATTGATTTTCAAAATATAACAGAGCGAAATCCTCTTCCGGTGTGCGCATCATGTACGACCATCCGTCCAAACCCGTAGGCGGACTGCCGGGAGCTTTATTGGGATGAACATCCTCACGTGCAAGCTGCAGATCTTGATATTTTTTCCCTTCCGAGAGAATGAAGTCGCGTAAGTGCTTCATATAATTTGCCGACTCATATTTGAATGCATCCCAAATATGAGGACGTGCACCTGCCGGCTCTCCGGTTGTTGTAATATCGTAAGCAGCTGTTCCGTGAACATGACCGGATAATCCTCCCGACAAAACCGAACCGTACATTTGAGCACGCGAAAAATAATTATCCCGCGCCGAGTTTGCAGGCGGACGTTCGCCGTTCGGCTTGTTGATTTCATGGTTCCAGCCGGTGTAATACGGTTCAAAATTAATTGCCGGGTACGGTGGATCGAGTCTGAAAATAATTTCAAGCGAATCTGCAACCCTGTGGTCTCTCGGTTTGTTTCCGACACTTTGCATTGTTAACCACGGACAGTCTTTCCCGTGTCCGAATATAGAATAAGTTGAACTGCTGATAAGTGTTGTAACCGGTTGACCAAACGGCATCGGTCCGTATTTTTTTAAATGATATTTCAAAGCATCGTTAAATTCCTTTGCTGTGAGACTAAAATCTTTTGGTATCCAATCAAGATGAATTTCGCTGAAGATAAAATTGTATGCGCCGTACCTCGAAGCCAGGTACTGCACAAACCTGGAAAATGATTCATTGAAATCAAAATATGCTTTCCAGGAAGGTCCTATATCTCTTCGCACGGTTTCGAGCAGTGGAACAAAACCTTCCTTCGATAAAAATTCCATTTTCTTATCGAGACTTTTGAAATACTCCGGGTTGACGTGTTCAAAATCAGATACGCCTTTATGAACTTTAGACATCTCGAACGGGAGATTGCCGTATTCATCGCGCATATTTTTTGCAGTTAACGTTCCCCAATAACTTGATGCACCCGAAGCGTCAAAACCCGGCGCACCGGAAACATCATACCCGAATTTCTCCCAGGCGTTCCTTATATAGATTTCGTTCGAATCTGCATATGTACTTGGGTTGCAGTCGGCTTCCCAATTTGGAAAACAAGAAATCATGCTCACTGAATTGAAACCTTGTTTCTTTCTATACATCACTGCATCTTCAAAGCCAATTCCCGGTCCTGGTTCGTAACTGTCGGAAGTTGCCGCATTCCTAAACGGAAGCCGCCATGTAGAACCGGCTAACCATGTATCGCCGACCATAAAGAATGGTGTGCCGTCTGCATATTGAAGTGCGTGCCCGTTTGGTATCGGTCGTATAAAACCGTGCCTGTTGGGATTTTCTTCTTTCTCTTTTTCGGTCCATTCAACGGTGGTGAACGAACCGGTTTTATTGTTAAGTCCGTTGTCGTCCGGCTGGTTTGAGCCGCTTATCCAGTTCCATTCACCGGGTTTCTCAGCAACAACACGAACGACAAAATTATTTCCACCGTTCCAAAATCCGTAAACACGTTTTGAAAAGTCCGGTCCTTTTAATTCAACCCAGCATGTAACATCGGTATAATAATTATTGTAGACTTTCTCGGCTTGTAGCTTAATTTCTCTCATTTCCCAAATGTGAACTTTCGATTTGTCTTGAGCTTTAATACAAACGACTGAAACAGCCATAATAAAGAAAAACAAATAAACGGGGTTAAGTTTTGAAAATATTGTTTTCATACTATTTCTTGTTTTTATTGGATATTTCTTTGCGTATTTCTTGATATAATGTTTTTAAATCATCCATCATAGGGTTATCAACTGTAATTTGTTTGTAAGATTCATTTTCAATTCTTTCTTGGTAAACCAATGAACTTAATTTACAGTAATTTAGAATAAAAATAATAGCCTCTTCATAATCATATTCTTCCGAAAGTAATAATCGAAAAAATTTGTCGAAGCTAAAT
>CAZRIQ010000012.1:0-10738 GCA_964600175.1 uncultured Melioribacter sp.
ATCCGTCGATGAGATCTTTAATTTCGCCCCTTGTAGGTTCTTCAACTTCAACATTCAAATCGCCGGATGCAACCGACCTAGTTGCACCGGTCAACTTTCTCACAGGAGCAGATATTTGATTTGCAAGAATTGTACTTATTAAGAAAATAATTATGACCGCCAGAGAATAACTTCCAAATAATACAACGTCGACTTCAATATCTGAAAGCGGTATCAGCAGAGTGTTGAACAAATCGTTCACTTCCAAAATAAAATCATTACCGGCAATTGAAGCCTTATAATAAAGAGAGTTGTAGTTATAATTCTCTATTTTCTCTTTTGACAAATATTCTTTGATTCCTTTTAGCTGCAACGTCGTATATGCATCCGGATCGATATACTTTCTCAACAGATCTATATCGTAATAGTTTTGGTTAGTGCTGAAAACCAATTTGTTCCTTCTAAAAATACTATAGTTTATTCCAAGGTCTTCTTTCGCTTTCTGCAGAATTGTATACTCGTTCAAGTCGGTATTCAATAAATATTTATTCAAATATTTTTCAACAAGCTGGGACCGTTCGTCGAGTTTATTCATAATCAACTCGGAGTTTTTCTCCTCCGTCAAGTTCCTGAAATAGACAGCCATAAATATCAATGGAATTATAGAAACGAGAAGGAGAGCAAAGACAAGCCTTGTTCTGAAACTAAAGATAATTTTTAAAGTTTCCTTATACCAAAGAATAGAAATAACAATCAGGAGTAATGCAATCACAAATGCGTGGAAAAAGAAGACTTTGAAAAAATCAAAAAGGTTCCATGAGAAGTTTCTCTCTTCCAGCGCTACCGAGATAATTTTTTCCGAACCGTTTTTAACATCTTCCAAATTATAGACAAGATTCCTTTCACCGTTGATTGGAATTGTCATCCATGCCTCGTTAAAATTGTTGAACGGCGCTTTTAATATCGCATCCACTTCCTGGTTGTTTAGATTAACATTACTCAAAGAGCGGATTAATTGATTATTCCGAAAAACAAAAATTTTCAGTTTACTAACGTCAATTGCCGAACTTAACCCTACTCGTGAAAACTCTAAAAATTTCGGTATATCGCTTATTAAAATAAAGTCCGGGTCGAAGTTTACCCGAATCTCCAAATACCCTATTGTTTCATCGTTTTGTTTTATAGGTGTGATCCCTCGATATATATACGAATCGTTGTAAACATTTTTTTCTTTTATAATAACAGGGCCATCCACCATATACTCTTTCGGTAAATGTTCATCCGGTGCTGCATTGTCACCGGTTGAAAATCCGTTAAGGTAGAATCCATTCTTATCATAGAAATCGGTTTCGCAAGGAATTCCTTCTCTATAAAGAAGACTTTCCGTCCAAATCACAAATGCATCAGACGAAAGGTTTTTGTTTAGCTTGATATCGTCACCCAAGCTGTAATTTGTAGGGGCAGCCGCAAGTGTTTGATACATCATAAAGTGCAGAAAACTTTCGTTGGTTCTTGTAAAATCCTGTGCCGCAACTTTCAGAGACTCTCTCTCCAATTCAGAATTGTAATAATTAAGAAGAGATACGGAAATAATCGATGCGGCGAGTGAATAATAAAGAAAGTTCACTATGTTATGTTTGTATTTGATAATCACCGAATAACCGAGCACAAAAACAAGCAGTATAAAAAGAACTCTTATTTCCGGTGTGCCCTGCGGCTGACGTTGAAATATATCGTACAATAAACCTAGAAATTGAACGAATAAAAACATCGCAAGAAAAAACTGCTTCTTTCTTTTATCTTTATAAGGGACAAAAGTAAATGCAAAGATCAATAACGCAACTGAAAAGCAAATAACACAAAATCCAAGTATCAATAGGTTAAGCTGCATCAAAGCAGCAGGCAGTTCCGGAAACAGAGCATACTCTTTGAAGTATCTCAGAGTCGAATCAAAAATTATACTTCTTACGGAAGCACCGAGTCCGCGAAGCACAACCAAAATTAAAACAGAAGAAACAACGCCCGTAATTACAAATTTAAGAAAGGACTTCCTGCTTTCATCCAACTTTTGAAAATATCTAATGATGCTGTTATAAAATTCAAGAACAATTATTAGAAGAAAAAATGATGTGATAAACAATTCAAGCGGAGACTTAACAATACCCAATCCGAAAACAGATGAGAAGTAAGCCGAATTTGCTAACGGACCATCTACAAAATTTGAGGGAACACCCAATACAAAAAATGCTGCTCTCATACTTATTATATAAACTGCCAAAATGAGAAAGCGCAAGAGTCCATTTTCCCTGCTCAGTTTCAAATAAAGCACTATGAAAATTATAAGAAGTATAAGCACAACCAGTACCGCTTGGATATTGCTCATTGTTGTTTCAACGCTTTGTATGGCAGCATCGCGGGCGGGTTTTTCTATGGTAACCAGTCCGATTTTATTATTATAATTATTCAGCAAATCAAAAGAATATTCTCTTCCATCCATCGATCTTTTCGCAAACGGGTCGAAGGCAACTTTGACATCCGTTGAAAGCTTTTCTTTTAAATCACTTTGAATACTGAGCGGCTCGTAATAATTACCCGGGAAGTCATAATGCTTTTCCACCGGCACAGCCGAGTTGATATAAAATCTATTTGCGTCAATGTTAATAGTATCGATTACGGAAATGTACGTTATCAATGAAGTTGAAGAAAAACGAATCTCATTCAAATCGTAATTAGGATTAACAACTATCCTGTTTAACACATCTTTATTCCATGCAATTAAATTAAGTGAATCATCAAGCAATTCAATTGAATAACCGGCACATTTAGAACCGGAAAGAATATTAAAAACTTCTTGAATGTCAGAAGAGTCTTTCGGTAGAACACTTCTGAGTTCATTTTTCATATTATCTTTTGTTAAAAGCAATCTATTCTCTTTATCGCGGAATTCAGCCCTGATCGACGTTTCAAGTCCATCGATTTTCTCTCTTAAATTTTCGTTCCAGTTTGTTCTAATATGATTGAGCATGACGGGTGACAGAATCCCCAATGCCAGGATAAAAATTACCAGAGCAATAATGACATAAATAATTTTAAATTTTTGAAAAGGTACCGGCATTTACTTTAATTAATTGTGATTTGTGTGATCCGCCATTCGTTATTTATTTTTTGGACTGAAATAAAGATTACGGAATTACCGGTCATACCTTTACTCCTGTACCGTAAAATCCCCGAAGCAAAAGGAGTAGAGGTATCGGCAACAATATTATTCAGTTTGAAACCGGTGGGCTGATATATAACGAGAAAATCCTTGAGAACATAATAAGATTGATTTGAACTGTAGTAACCGTTTGTTCCGTTAAATAAACTGATATACGTTTTGTTATTAAAATGGTTGGAAAATTTATCGATGTTCCCGGTTCCTATTCCTTCCTCGATTTTGGAAAAAAGATCCTTTACTTGTTTTACATCGCTTTCCTGGGCGGATAATTTCATCGACAGGATAGCCGCAACAATTAAGAAAAGAATTAAAAGTCTTCCAAAATGATATTTGCCTAATATTTGTTTCATGGAACCGGCTTAAATTTTATGAGAACAAATTAACAAATAGAAACAAAAAAGCATACCACAGAGGTATGCTTTCTTGCTAATTTCTTCTTCGGAAATTTTTACCTAACCCTTACAACTTGCTTTGGAACTTCTTTCCTAACAGTATCAACATTTCCTCTCTTAAGTTCTCTATTCCCTTCAACTAACTGGTATGCCCAGTCAAAAATAACTCGTTCCGAAGTAATACTTTTGATTCTTACTTTCGCATAATGATTATCCCAAGTTAAGATTACATAAGTGTGCCCAACAATCGCTTCAGCATATTTGATATTCTCTCCCTCAACCAGGGGAATCCATCCCGAAACCGGCGCATAGCTTACATCGTAAATATCTCTTGTGTGACCCATATCTTGGATCTCCGAATCTTTCCAAACGTCAAGGTAAAATGTTCCGTTGTAATCTTCGAAGAAGAAATCTGCAACCTGATCATCATAAGGTACAACACTGTATGTGCTGAAATCATATCCCGCCAAATCCGGGAAACTTTGATATTCATGAACAGACTGATTAAAACCTTCGGGTCTCGGCGTATCGTAAATGATATCATAACTTAGTTCACTCTCGTTACCATTGTAGTCATAAGCAGCGACAGCATAATAATAAGTATCGCCGTTCACAGCTCCGTTATCAACGAAATAAGTATCGGTTGTACTTCCAATCAAAGTATATTTGCCGTCATAGCTGTAGCTATAGTAAACGTTATACCCGGCAACGTCTCGATCCGGACTCGGATCCCAATAAATATCAATCCTATTATCGCCGGTTACAGTGTACAAATTAGTTGGCGGCAAAGGGGCAACGTTATCAAAATAATCGTTAATATGATCGCAGCCGGTTATTAATATTAATGCAAATCCTATGCAGACAAAGCTCAATTTTAACTTTTTCATTTTCGACCTCGCATTTGTAATTCTAAAGAAATAATTTCAATTGAAGTGCCAAGCGAGATCATTGATGAGAAATAAACAAAATCACGAATTGGGATAAAATAATGAGGTTTTTAAGCGGAAATTAAATTAAACCAGGCTGACAGATTGCTAAATGTACAATATAAAACCGTAAGTGTTCGGTTTTTAATACAGTAAGAGATCAGATGTTAATAAACTTATCCTCATAAAACATTTTGTTTTTATTGATAACCGCAACCGATTTACCGGTTAACAATCTTTGTCCGAATGGAGAATTTTTCGACTTGGACTTAAATTTTGAAACATCTACAGTCCAGATTAAATCCGGATCAAAAATTGTTAAGTTTGCCGGCTGGTTTTCTTCCAACAAAGGAATAGGAAGATTCAAAATCTTTCTCGGGTTTATTGAAAGTCTCGTTATCAGCTGATCAATTGTTAAATGTTTTTTATGAACAAGCTCAGTAAGGATCAAACCAAGTTCCGTTTCGAGACCCAGAATTCCGTTGGGCGCAAAAACAAATTCCATTTCTTTCTCTTCAATCGAATGAGGTGCGTGGTCGCTCGCAATACAATCAATTGTACCGTCTTTTAATCCTTCAATTATTGCGTCAACATCCTCCCTTGTCCTTAAGGGAGGATTCATTTTGTAATTAGTATCGAAATTCTTGATTGAATCATCCGTTAACGTAAAGTGATGAGGAGTAACTTCGGCAGTTACTTTCAGACCTTTCTCTTTTGCCTTTCGAACAAGCTCAACCGCTTTCTTGCTGCTGATGTGTGCAATATGCACTTTAGCTCCAACATATTCCGCCATCATTATATCCCGCATTACAATCAAGTCTTCGGCAACAGTTGGAATTGCAGGCAAACCAAGCTGAGTTGAATTCACACTTTCATTCATAACGCCGTTGGCAAGCGACTCATCCTCACAATGCTCAATAATAGGAACGTTGAACATCCCGGCATATTCCAACACATGTCTTAAAATTGCAGCCGTCTTCACAGCTACACCGTCATCGGAAAAACCGACAACACCTGCTTCAAATAGTTCATACATAGGCGCAAGCGCTTCCCCTCTTCTCCCCAAAGTTGCGGCGCCGATCGGGTAAACATCAACCAAATGATTTTGAGATTGCTCTTTTATAAAACGCACAACTTCTGCAGAATCGATTGCCGGTTCGGTGTTAGGCATACAGGCAATGCCTGTGAATCCTCCCGCCGCCGCTGCGTTCGAACCTGTAATTACCGTTTCTTCATCTTCTCTTCCCGGTTCACGAAGATGAACATGCATGTCAAACAATCCGGGTACACAATACTTGCCTTCAAAATTATAAACAGTTGCGTCTTTTGTGTCCGCTTCCTTCACACTGCCAATTTTTTTTATGATGCCGTTCTCAATTACCAAATCGCTTTTTTGATCCAGCTTCTGTTCGGGATTCAGCAGATGAACATTTTTCAAAACTATTTTCATTTTTCACCTTTTATTTACGAGTCGAATTCTACAATTTGTGTTAACAATTAATGCATTGTCCCCAGCAAATAAAGTACAGCCATTCTTATAGCAACTCCATTCGTAACCTGGTCAAGAATTATTTGATATGGACCATCCGCAACCTCGGAGGAAAGTTCAACTCCCCTATTAATTGGTCCGGGATGAAGTATTAAAACATCTTTATTGAATTTTTCCAAACGTTCGGTTGTAATTCCGAAATATTTATGGTACTCTCTTAAAGAGGGAATTCTCTCGCCGGCATTGCGCTCAAGTTGTATTCTCAATACGTTTAGAACATTGTTATTTGCGATTGCTTCATTGATGTCATAGTAAACTTTTACCCCAAGTGATTGAATGTCATACGGAATCATTGTAGCAGGCCCGCAAACCGAAACTTTTGCACCCATTGTCTTAAGTCCGTAAATATTCGAAAGAGCAACCCTGCTGTGTGCGACATCCCCTACAATACAAATGTTCAGACCTTCGAGTTTTCCAAGTCTTTCTCTTATCGAATACATATCAAGCAATCCCTGTGTCGGATGTTCGTGAAGTCCATCCCCGGCATTAATAATATTCGCTTTGGATATCCTGGTTAGATATTGCGGAACGCCCGCCGATTGATGTCTTACAACAATCATATCCACTTTCATAGCTTCTATGTTGCGTACCGTGTCTTTAAATGTCTCCCCTTTCTTTGTGCTGCTTGCAGAAGTTGAAAAATTAATTGTATCCGCCGAAAGTCTTTTCTGAGCAAGCTCGAACGATATCCTTGTACGTGTAGAATTTTCAAAAAAAAGATTCACGATTGTCTTGCCCTGCAGTGTGGGAACTTTTTTTATCGGTCTTTCAAGTACTTCTCTAAATGTGGTTGCGGTATCCAGAATCGATTGAATATCTTCTCGGGGAACACCGTACAAACCAAGTAAATGCCTATTTGATAATGACATGTTTATTCTCTCAAAAATTTATTGTTTGGGGACATCAATCAAATAAACGGAATCCTCTCCGTCGGTTTCTTTCAATTTCACTTTTACTTCTTCATTCAGCGAGGTAGGAATATTTTTCCCGACAAAGTCGGCTCTAATCGGCAACTCTCTATGACCCCTATCGACTAGGACACAAAGCTGGATTGTATTTGGTCTGCCCAAGTCCATCATCGCATCCAATGCGGCTCTCGCTGTTCTGCCGGTATAGAGTACGTCATCAATCAGAATTATATCTTTTTCATTTATATCGAAAGTGATGCTTGTGATGGAAACTTCCGGTTGTTTCAATCTCGTTCTAAAATCATCGCGATAAAGTGTAATATCTAAAATTCCCTTGGGTGGTTCGGAATGATCAATTTCTTTTATCTTCTCATAAATCCGGTTACAAATAAATTCTCCGCGAGTTCTCATCCCAATAAGTACAAGGTTTTTTGAACCTTTATTCCTTTCAAGAATTTCATGAGTTAGCCGTGTAATTGTTCTTTGTAATCCTTCTTCGTCGATGATTTTCGCTTTTATATTCATGCTGCTGCCCTTAGCTGATAAAAAAAATCCTCGTTGACTAAAAGTCGCCGAGGTTTTCATTTTAATTTTATTCTTATGTTCATCCTTTTTTATCTCGCCGGATAAAGTTAAAGGTTATTTAACAATTCAAAGATAGAAATAAGTTTAGATATAAAAAAGGGTCGCTTGTTCAGCGACCCTCACAAAGACTAATTGCTCATGGGTCTGAATTCAATTCTTCTATTCATAGCTCTGCCGTCTGCCGTTCTATTATCGGCAATAGGATTTGATTCACCGTAACCTTTAGCGGTCAGACGACTTGAAGATACACCTTTGGATACCAGGTAATGCATTATGCTTTGCGCTCTTTTTTCCGACAACTTCTGGTTATACCTTTCGGAACCAACATTATCGGTATAACCTTGAATCTCAACTCTAAGATCGGGATGCGTCAACAAAACTTCGGCAGCATGTAAAAGAACAGGGTACGATTCGGGTGTTAACTTAGCACTGTTGAAATTGAAATTAACACCTATCAATACCCATTTCTCCATACTTGAAACGGGTTTTTCAACTACAACTTGTTTTTCAACGGTTTGCGGTATGTACCTCTTAACAATCTCTTCAACCCTTGCGTAGTCAACCGGTTCGGGCATTTCCGTTGATATCCCAGTGTACAATTGGCAGTACCTAGAAGGTTCACCTTTGGAAAAAATATACTGAAATCCAATTGATGCAGTTAGATAAGTATCTTTTCCATTTACTTCACCAACTCCCAAAGCACCGTCAAGATCTGAATTCAAAGTGAGATGATACCCGGCTTCCGTAATCAGCTTCCAAGCTTCTCCTAATCTCCACTCAACACCAAAACCGCCGTTGATTTGAGCACCAATTTTGTTTTGCTCGATTGACGGCGTTGCATAATTGTCAAGCATGCGGTAATGCGCGCCGCCGCCGCCAAAGAGATATGGCGAAGCTGGCTCACATGGAATTAAATAATACATTAAATCCAGATCACCGCCGATTACATTTGTGGTGGTTGTTTCATTTGTACCTGTAGGACTGGTAAAATCACCTTCAAGATGCAGGAAACTACCTTTCAATCTTAATCCGACATGTTCTGAAAAATTTCTCTGCAATGATAAAAAGCCGCCGTAACCTAGATCAGAAGCAGAAGTGTTAACACTTATAAATCTCGGGTAAGAACCGCCAAAACCAAAAGCCCAGCTGTCTCTCGCTAATTGCGCATTTGTAGGAGATGCAAAAGCGAGGATAATAATCAATGAACTTATAGTAATAAGTTTTTTCATTACTAACCTCCTATCTAAGAACACCTACTTTAATTAATGTTTTATTTTTCATTCAAAAGCTCTATTTTAGCACCGTTCAAATTCGGGGTGTAGCGCAGCCCGGTTAGCGCGCTTCGTTCGGGACGAAGAGGTCCCCGGTTCGAATCCGGGCACCCCGACATTTTTATAACCAACACTATATTTTCTTTTCTGCAGTTCATCATCATTTAATCAATATATTCTATTATCTATACTCATTGAAGAGGTCGAGAGTTCTTCCGAAGGAATGGCTTCGCCAGAATCTCTCCACTCCAACCAAATCTAAATTTTTATCCTCCTGTTGCAGATCCTTGATTGTGTGGTCTCCAGGTCCATACTTTCGATGTCTTTTCCCAATGCTGTTCCTGAACCGAAACATTTCTTGTCCAACCATTTGGATCGCTGCCTCCGGATGCTGACCCGCTTCTAGTATAATTATATTTATTCCATGTTACCGTTTTCACCCAATCACCGGATTCATTTGGAGCGTCGGGATTATAAGTCAATCCTTCAGAATTAATATACTCGGGATGTTCATTTCGAATATTATAAGATGCAGAAATTTCAGCATCTTTATCTCCGATTGTAATATTTAACTTTTGAGCCACTACACTGCTTGAAAAACCAGAACTAACCTCGCCGGAACTACCGCTTATAGTAATTGAAGTTGTAACAGATTTTGTAACCGTTTGTGTAGGATCTCCATTTTCTATTGTGAACACATACTCATCAACAGATGATCCCTTAGTTCCAACATCAGGAACATTCAAAGTACCATTATCTTCAAGAGCATAAATTGTAAAGTGAGTTACTTGAGCGCTTGCTTGAGTACCTGTGGCATCTACAGTGGCCGTAAATCCTGAATTGCTATAAACACTGGTTGAAGGATCTAACTGTAGAAGCGGAAATGTTTTTCCAACAGCTTGCTTAGATGGTAACGGGAAAGTTATAGTAACAGGGGTAGAAAATTGTGTTCCAGTCGGTTCGAAGGAACCCGCAGTTTGAATCTGCTGATTTGCATTTGTTGAAGTCGGAATCTGTGTAACCGGAATTGAAGCAACCGTAATTTGTGTGTTTTGCGAAACCGCATTAGGAGGTACTTGCACATTTAACGGTTGATTAGATAAAGATTCATTATTGGCATTATCAACTTGTCCGCCTGTTGCTTGAGTAACAGTTGTAGATGTACCTTGTAATTTCTCCAACAAGATATCCTCCACATAAACAGTATTACCTGTTTTATCTATACTTGCAGAGGTACCTTTAAATCCATACCCATCTTTGTGAGCTTTAACTACAATTACACTCTCGGTATAGTCCGTGGCATTATATTGATAGTTACCGTTGCTCGATGTTGAGAGAGTTGTTATAGGCGTAATTCCGTCTGTTTTAAAAAGATTTACGGTTACACCTGTAATAGCGGATCGACTACTTACATCGCGAACATACCCACTTAAAATTAAAGGTTGATTGGATGAAGCCGGAGGATTAGGACGAGGTGTAACTGGAGAAACCCTCGATGTTTCACAACTTGCAATAGAAACAAGTACGGCAATTAAAAGAAAATTTGACAGTACTTTGAGCAAATAGTCTTTTGTCTTTTTCATTTAATACCTCAATAATTATAATAAATTATTCTTTGCCTAATTTTATTATTTGACTCCGGATAAAATCCGGATTCATCTGTTCGACAAACGAACTGATACTATTACCCATATCGTACTTAAGTCCAATTAACGACTCTGTCGTCGATTTAACAATATAAGTAAAAGGAAAATAGTTTGCAGGACGAATTCTCACAATTCCGGGTTTCCAGTACTTTGAGGGGAAAATCGGGATTGTTAGACTTATCCCGCCGTTTTTATATTTATCCGTCGAAATAACAGCAAAAAAAACAATTTGTACTTCCCCGAATTCTATATTAACATAGAACCT
>CAZRIQ010000012.1:10748-17107 GCA_964600175.1 uncultured Melioribacter sp.
ATAGGCAAATTTACCGGCAGTAAGACTAAGCGTAAGATCATATTTAGAAATTCTATAATCCGAGGAAATATACCCAGTCCATAAATAAGGATTCGAATAATAAAGACTACTTCCAACAAAGTAAGCAAAACCTGTGTAACCCAAATTTCCTGTTAAAGAGAAATTACCGTTTGACCAATATTTTCTAACCGTTAAGTCTGCACCATATCTTTCCCTCGAAAAAAATCCAACTGTTGCAGAGACAAAATACGAATCCGATAATCTCATAGTCTGGTTCAAAGTAATTCGCCCCGGACGGGTTGTATCGTAACTATTCCCGAGATCGTTATAAATAGGAATTATTTGTTCGTAGAACAAAGACATCCCTTCCCATAAGGAAGTATTGATAGACGGAACAATATTAAACTGTGCAAGAACCGGTTTTGAGTACGGACCAAACTCTGCCTTGAATCCGGGACCAACAGCTATATCCATTTTGTAGTCTGATGAATTCTTCACATTCTCATCTTTTATTTTAGACCAATAATAATCCGTATTAAAATCAATTTCTAGCGTAGAAGAAAATTCCATCGAAGTAATTTTCCCCTCCAAGTATTTTTGCGCATCTTCAATATTTATTTCTACAACAACAAGAGGAATTTTTCTATTAACAGGAATTAGTATTAATTTTTTATATTCATCCAGTTGCGGCACAGTTATTTTAATTACGTTTAATAACGCTTCCGGTTCAAAACGATAAACTCTATTTTCATATGATATTATAGCGTTACTCTCTATAATTTTAATCCTAACATTCTCATAGCCGTTATTAATAAGAATTTTTACGACACCCGATTCTGTTTCGTTTTCATTTCCCCAAATGTTATTCTTTTCGAAAAAGAGAAAAAGAACTATAATTAGAATAATGTAGAATGATCTATTAAATTGCATTCAAAAATTAGATTATTTCTTGCCGTGATAAACTACACAGCTATCTGAAATGGAATATTTTATAAATGGAAAAAAGGAAATGAATAAATTTGAATTTAATATATTGAATTAGTTTAATAGTTTCAAATAAAATTTGACTTCTCTACAAACTTTTAATGAAAAGTTAATTTAGTTACCTTTTGGTAAGAAACATCACAGAAAGCAATTATTCACAAATATAAAATAAGGAAAAATATATGGCACAAAATCATTCATTCGACATTGTTTCCGAAATTGACTTTCAGGAAGTGGATAATGCAATTAACCAGGCAACTAAAGAGATAATCCAACGTTACGACCTCAAAGATTCACATACCGAAATCGAATTGAACAAAAAAGAAAAATCTTTATCGCTGAACACGAAAGATGAATATTCTAGAAAACAATCAATTGATATTCTCGAGACAAAGTTTATTAAACGCGGTATCTCTTTAAAGGCGTTGAAATTTGAGGAACCGCAGCCAGCTGCAAACGGGCGATTGAAACAAAAAGTTATCCTCCAAAGCGGTATCTCGAAAGAGAATGCAAAAAAAATCACAAAGATGATAAAGGAATCTAAACTAAAGGTTAATGCCCAAATTCAAGATGAACAGATTCGTGTGCAAGCGTCAAAGATTGATGATCTTCAAGCGGTGATTAAATTAGTTAAAGAAGCTGACTTTGATTTTCCTACCCAATTTACTAACTACAAGTAAAATGCAAATGCTTCCACCTTTTTAAAAGGTGGAAGCGTTAGTTTTCCCCAATAAAAAAGCCCTTAACTTTTTCAGCTAAGGGCTTTTCTTAAATTCAACAACTATACATTAAAAACTGTATCTGATACCAAGCTGTAATGCCCAACGCGAAGAATAATCATTCGGAGTAAATGGAGTATTACCTGTCGGTTTTGAGAAGCTATATACAGGCGTATTTGCTTGTCCGTTATAATTAATCATACCTTTTAAAGATACAATTGTGTAGGTATTATAAGCCGTACTTCTGCTTACACCCCATTCGTCATATCCCTGGCCGGGTAAAAACACATTCAAAAATTCACCTAATAAATTGGGAAGATTCAGAAAATCCATAGAAACCTGGAATCTACCCATTCCCCATAGATCCGGAATATCCTGGGTAATTCTCATATCAAGATATTCAGACCATGGATTATTCTCTCCATTTCTTTCGGCAATTTGTCCTTTGTGCGAACTCAGGTATTTATCATTATTAATAAAGGAATTCAAGTCACTGTACATTTGCTCGTTACGAACAAACTGACCGCTGCTGATAGAACCTAGCAAAATCTCATTGTTATTTTTTGGAATATAGAACAAATCGTTTTGGTTAAAACCGTCATTGTTCAAATCACCGTAGATGATGTATGAAAATGGTTTTCCGGTTTGTCCGTTATAGAATAACGAGATTGATGTAGGTGCATCCTGGAAAAATTCGTGTGTATAAGTAACCGAAGCAAATACCCTATCATGAATTTGATAATCGGAAGTTGCTAATGCAGGGTTGTTAGGATCGTTGTCTATAGGGCTGTATGCCATTTGCGAGTTTGCCTGAGATGAAGCCAAACTGTTCTTATCTTTTGACTGACCCAATGCATAACCTGCATTAACTGAGAATCCTTCGGCAACATTTCTTTGGACCTGGAATACTAGATTATATTGATATCCACCGGAAGTATTGTAAAGTTCGAGGATGTTATAGAAATTACCGCCGCCGCTGTTTGTACCGCCATAGTAATTACGTCCATCTGCAGCACCGCCGACTGTCGCAACTATTCCCGTTGGCGGCAGCAAATTAACTTTTCTATACAACATGTCGTTCAAATTCTTTGAATACAAGAATTCTGCCGTACCAAGAAAACCTAACGGCAACTGGTGATCAATACCAATGTCAAACCTCATCACTTGTGGAAGTTTCACATTTGGATCTACCAGGTCTATTTCGGATGTGGTACTTGAAGAAGTACCATACGTCGTGTCTAAAGGAACATACTGGTTATACGGATCAGCTCTAAATGGCATCGTTTTACCGCTTCTATAATTATAACTAACTTCAGCAGCTGTAGTACCTGTATTACCGAAGTTGTTCGACATCCAGACATAAGGAATACGTCCCGTAAATACACCAATTCCGCCGCGTATCTGCGTAGTTCTGTCGCCTGAGATATCATAGTTAAATCCAACTCTCGGTGACCAGAGCAAATTACCGCTAGGTATTTGGTCGGTTTGATAACCAGGGAAATATTGAGGTACTTTGGAATTTACAGCTGGTTTATCTGGGAAAGTCGGTATATCAACCCGCAATCCGTATGTGACTTTAAACTGAGGATTAACCGTCCATTCATCCTGCGCATAAAAACCAAATTGGAATACGCTAAATTCCGCCGGAAGAATAGCATTGGGATCCTTCGGATCACCCATTAATGAATACACTCTCTGGTATGAATAAATATTATCAGCTTCAAAATCATCCAGGCTGTTATATACATAATAACCAAAAGCAGAACGGGCAAAAAGGTTGAGGAATTTAAAGTATTCGTTATGTGTACCTACCGTAACTGTATGGTTGCCCATATAAAAACTCAAGTTGTCGGTAAACTCTAAAACATCCTGATCCAATCTATTCGCTGATGAATATCGATCCGGACCAGCCCACATCTGGAAAGTACGGTTTATTTCATTAACTTGAACCGTAGGTAAAGCACCGACTATACCTTTTCTTTTATTACGGATTAATGTATAACCAACTATCAACTCATTAGACAAACTATTTCCAAACGTACTATTCAAAATTAACACTGTAGAATTTGTTGTTTCCTCGTTCTTATATGGCTCCGAATCAAACACTAATCTGTTAGCTAATCTGGAGGTATAAAATTTTTCCGCATAAGAGCTTACGTAATTGTTGCGTAAAGTAAGCTTATGGTTTGCCGAGAGGTTATAATCAAATTTTACAAACAGCTTTGTACTTGGCCGTGAAAGTGTAACGTTGTCATAAGAACCGGCACTAAAACCTTTAGCTGCAAGGTCTGCTTTAAACCGATCAGCCAAAGCTTTTATTTCATCAGGTGTTTTTCCACCATAGCCGCTAATCACTGACGGATTGGTATACGGTATTGGATTTCCCGTAATTTCTCCGTTAACAAAGAAGAATAATTTATCGGGAATAATGGGTCCGCCAAATCTAAAACCACCCTGATACTCTTTAAAGTCATCCAATTTTGCACGTCTAACTCCGTCGGCATTGTACTGTCCAACTAAATTCTGGTTTCTTCCGTAAAAGTAACCCGACCCGGAATAAGTGTTGGTTCCGCTTCTTGTAATAGAATTGATACCACCGCCGGTAAAACCGCTTTGACGAACATCGTAAGGTGCAATTACAACCTGGAACTGATCGATAGCATCCAGACTTATTGGGTTGGCACCCGTTTGACCGCCCGCAGTACCTGTACTACCGAGACCAAATAAGTCGTTGTATTGAGTACCGTCAATTTGAATATTGTTATACCTGTTTGAACGTCCGGCAACATTTAAACCTGTACCGCTCATAAAGGGCGATAATTTTGCTAAATCCTGTAACGTTCTATTGATAGTAGGAACTTCCTGAATTTGTTTTGCAGATACGTTCAAGGCAGCGCCGGTTCTTGCAGCACTCATTACTGCATTACTTTCGGCTGTAACTGTAATTCCGGAAAGCGTTACTGCTTGTTCCGGTAGTTTAAAATCGATTCTCAAATCTTGGTCTAACGCCAGGTTAAAACCCTCTTCTGTTTGAGGCGTGTATCCCACAAAAGAAACAGTTACCTTGTATGGTCCTCCAACTCTTAATCCCTGCAGATTATAACGACCGTCTTCTCGGGAAGTTGTACCATACTGGGTACCTGACGGCTGGTGTACTGCAATTATGTTTGCACCAGGTAGGGGGCTTCCGTTTTGATCAGTAACCACACCATTTAAAGATGCATTTACCTGACCAAAAGTTAACTGAGTGCTACATAGAATTACAGTAAACACAAAAAAGGAAATCAATTGTTTAATTCTACTCATATAGAACTCCTTGCTTATGTTGTGGAATTGGTATTTTATTTTTGTAAAAGTTGCTCTTATGCGGACGGAAAAACTCACTTTTCATAAAAGTAAATATTTGAGGAAAATAATTTTTATTCAAGTTGATTTTTCTATTTAATAATAACTTAATAGAACAAAACTGTGTCTTGATTCGGTGTACTTATTTTTACATTAAAAAATATAAAAATCCTCTCTCTAAGCAAAGAATATTTATAGATTCTTTTGACTTATTTTTATCGAAATAAAATTAATTTTGAATTTAAATGAAGTGCCGGTCTATTATTTTTCCGCAATAATAATGTTTTCTCTCAAATAAAGAACATTTTTATATTTGTTTTAATAATGAAAACAATAATACCAACATTCGGAAAATGACATGAAAAAGTTTTTAATTCTGCTGATCATATTCTTCGCATCGCTTAATTATTGCTTCAGCCAGAGTAAACCATACGTTATTCTTGTTTCGTTAGATGCCGCAAGGTGGGACTATCTCGATAGAAACATTACTCCTAACATGCAAAGCATAATTGACAACGGTGTAAGAGCAATTTCATTAAGATCATGCTTCCCAACAAAAACATTTCCGAATCACCAGTCAATAATAACAGGAATGTACATTGATCATCACGGAATAATAGCCAACAATTTTGTGAACCCCATTACAAAAAAATTCTTCGGTATGAGCGATACCGTAAGCTCAAGAGACGCCTCATGGTATTTGGGCGAGGCATTTTGGCAAACCGCAGAAAGACAGGGAATTAAAACCGCAAGTTATTTTTGGCCAGGCTCCGAAGTTCATTTGAAATACAGGCACCCCGACTATTTTGAAAAATATTACCACTACCGTCCAAACAAGGAACGTGTTGATCAAGTTATCAATTGGTTAAAACTTCCTCAAAACGAACGTCCGCATTTCATTACCCTTTATTTCTCAATTATAGATGATACGAGTCATGTATATGGACCTGATTCACCACAAACAAACGGGGCAATAAAAATTACCGATTTAATGATTGGTCTGCTAGAAAAAGGATTAAATAATATCCACATGAAAGACAGCGTCGATGTAATAATAGTTTCCGACCATGGGATGACTGAAATTTCTTCCAAAAGAATTATAAATGTCAAAGATATGTTGGAGGGCTATAACTGTGATCTTTGGGAAGACGGTCCCTTTATGCTTGTCTATCCTCCAAAAGATAAGTTGCATGAAGTCTACAACGTACTAAAAAAGAACGAGAGCCATTACAAATCATATTACAAATCGGAGATGCCTAAATATTATCACTATTCTGAAAATCCTTTTATTTCGCAAATAATTCTTGTTGC
>CAZRIQ010000013.1:0-16708 GCA_964600175.1 uncultured Melioribacter sp.
GGTTCACGGAGTACGCCCCTTACACTGGTTTTCGCTTCAAACAATTCTTTTAAGAAATACGTTTTAACCGACGAACGCAACAGTTCATTTTTTGCGCTCGGACTTGCAAAGAAAAGCAACTCGCCAACAGTAATTGTAACAACATCCGGCACAGCAGTAGCAGAACTTTACCCGGCAATTATTGAAGCATACTATCAAAGAACACCTTTAATAATCTGCACTGCCGACAGACCGCCATACCTCAGAAATACCGGGTCAAACCAGACGATAAACCAGGATAACATTTTCAAAAACCATATAAGGTTTTTCATCGATGCTGGACTGCCTTCTTTAAAGATTGCGAAACTGAAGCATATTCAGGACATTATCGGGAATGCTGTTGAGACTGCCATTATATCAAGCGGTCCTGTTCATATGAACTTGCCTTTTGAAAAACCATTTGAGCCGGATTCGTTTACAGATAAAATAGACACCGGAACAATAGAAACCGCGTTTAACTATGGAAACCGGCTTTCCCAAACGATGTTCTTATCAAATAAATTTTTCCTTGATAAAAAAGTTGCCTGCAAAATTGAAAAGTCTAAAAACGTACTTATCTTAATTGGTTATGCAAATTATGACACTAAATTTATTAAGGATTGTATAAAATTTTCCAAACATTTGAATTTCCCTATTGTTGTCGATGGTGTAGCCGGATTCAGATTTGGAAATTATGAAAAGGAAAATGTCATTGAATATTTTAACACACTTGTCCGTTCAAAAACTTTTCGAGATAAATTTGAAGCCGATTTAATCATACAATTCGGCGGTGCACCGACATCGAGTGTAATGCTTACATATTTTGAAAAATCGAAAGCAGAAAAAATTATTGTAAATAAATTCGGTGACCGGAATGATCCTTCCAAAACTGCGAAACATATTGTAAAATCTGATCCTCTTGATTTTATAGATCACATCGTTAAGACAATACCAAGGAAAAATAATAATCTCAAATGGATCAAAAACATTCGTAATGTAAATGACAAAGTCAGCCGAGAAAAAGAGAAGTTTTTCAAAAAAGCGAAATTCCCGTTTGAAGGAAAAGTAATCACTGAGTTGATCGGGGCGCTTCCGGCAAAATGTAATCTGATGGTTTCAAATAGTCTCCCGGTACGTGATATGGATTTCTTCGCTCAAAAATCAAAGAAAAAAATTCAGGTGTTTGCAAATCGCGGCGCGAGCGGAATCGATGGGATTATCTCTACAACACTTGGAATAAAAGCGGCAGACAAAAATAATCCCGCATACCTCTTAACCGGCGATCTCGCCTTCATTCACGATATGAATTCACTAATCAATTCGATTAAGTTTTCGCTGCCGATTGTTATAATTCTTATCAACAATAACGGCGGCGGCATTTTTGAATCGCTTCCCATTTCTAAATATGGGAAGACGTTCAAAGATTTTTTCATCACTCCTCATAATTTCGAATTTAATAACCTCGTAACTGGCTTGGGCGGCAATTACTCACCCATTAAGAGTTGGTCGGATTTCAAAAAACAAATCAAGCTTAGCTCAAAACGAAAAACATTCTCGGTTCTGGAAATTAAGACCGTCTCAAGTGAATCTAAAAAGATTAGAAACGACTATTGGAAAATCGTTCGGGAAAAAATAAAAAAATTCGTAAATGAAAATTCAAACGGATGACATTACTTTCAACATCATTTCCGAATCAAAGTCAGGTAATAATTTAATTCCTATCGTTCTGTTGCACGGTTTTGGCGGCAATGCGGAAGATTGGAATTTTACATCGGGAAAACTTGGCCACCGTTTTTACACAATCGCTGTCGATTTAATCGGTCATGGTGAAACTTCTTCGCCGGAAAATCCCGAATATTATTCTACCGACAGAATCGTCAGTCAATTAAACCAGCTTTTCGATAAAATGGATTTAACAAAATTCATTCTGCTCGGTTACTCCATGGGCGGAAGAGCTGCATTAAGTTACGCAGTAAAATATCCTCGAAAAATTACCGGTTTGATTTTGGAAAGCACTTCATTCGGTATTAGCGATCCAGAAGAACGTCAACAAAGATTAAACTCCGATATCCAACTAGCAAAGAAAATTGAGAAAGAAGGGCTGGAAACTTTTTTCAATGATTGGTATAAGCAAACGTTGTTCGATTCACTTACAAAAAGTCATAAAATCAATCTTGATCAAATAATTCAAAAAAAATTGAAGTGCTCATCGACAGGTTTAAAAAATATTTTAGTCGAATTTTCTCCCGCAAAAATGCCACACTATCTGGAAAATCTGTTCGAACATAACTTTCCTGTTCTGCTCATAAACGGTGAATTGGACGATAAATACAACCAAATCAACGAAAAAGCCGTAAAATTATTGAAACAAGGCGAGCACAAAATTGTGCAAGGAGCCGGTCATAACACACATTTAGAAAAGCCTACCGATTTTATTAATTTTGTGAACTCATTTCTGAATAAAATTTGTCAATATTGATCTTCGAAGAGTCCGGCAAAGTTTGTCAACATTCGGGGAAAGGGGTATGATAATGAAATATAATTGGGGAAAAGTAAAAGACTATAAAGATATCATCTATGAAAAGATGGACGGCATTGCAAAAATTACAATCAACCGTCCCGAAAAAAGAAATGCATTCCGCCCCGAAACAGTTTTGGAAATGTACGATGCATTTAACGACGCACGCGAAGATTCTACAATCGGCGTTATTTTATTGACTGGTAAAAGCCCTCCAAAAGACGGCAAGTATGCATTCTGTTCAGGCGGCGATCAATCTATACGCGGCGACAAAGGATACGTTGGAAAAGACGGTGTTCCCCGTCTCAACATTCTCGATGTACAAAAACAAATCAGAAGTATTCCAAAACCGGTTATCGCATTAGTCGCGGGATATGCAATCGGCGGCGGACACGTACTTCATGTAGTATGTGATTTAACAATAGCTGCTGACAATGCTGTCTTCGGTCAGACCGGTCCGAAGGTTGGAAGTTTCGACGGCGGTTTTGGTGCAAGTTATCTTGCAAGAATTGTGGGGCAGAAAAAAGCGCGGGAGATTTGGTACCTCTGCCGTCAATACAATGCACAAGAAGCATTAGACATGGGACTGGTAAATAAAATTGTTCCGGTGGATAAACTCGAAGATGAAGGTGTTCAATGGGCAAAAGAAATTTTAGAAAAAAGTCCGCTCGCAATTCGTTTACTTAAATCTGCATTCAACGCGGAGTTGGACGGACAGGCAGGAATACAGGAACTGGCCGGAAATGCCACGCTTCTTTATTATATGTCGGATGAAGCACAGGAAGGTAAAAACGCTTACAACGAAAAAAGAAAACCCGATTTTTCAAAATTCCCGAGAGTACCGTAACAATGATAAATTCAACAACAAAAACTTTGACTAGATTCGATTGCTGGATTCTTGCAAGCCGGCCGAAAACTCTGCTCGCATCGGTTGTTCCGGTTGTAGTCGGCAGCGCCCTGGCAATCCACGATAATAAATTTAACGGACTCGCTTCAGTTATCGCATTAATTTGTTCGCTGCTCATCCAGGTGGGGACAAACTTTGTAAACGATCTTTATGATTTTCTTTCCGGCACAGACAAAAAAGACAGGCTCGGCCCGGTACGCGTTCTTGCTTCCGGATGGATCACTGCAACTGAAATGAAAGCAGCAATCGTTCTTGTTTTCACTATAACATTTCTGCTTGGTTTGTACCTTGTGTATCTCGCCGGGTGGGTCATTCTCCTAATCGGAATTTTATCCATACTTGCCGGAGTTGCATATACAGCCGGTCCGTACCCGCTTGCGTACAACGGTTTGGGAGATATCTTTGTTTTCATATTTTTCGGATTAATAGGAACTGTTGGAACTTACTACGTACAAACATTGACAGTTACTTCATTGGCAATGTGGTCCGCAATTCCGGTTGGAGCTCTAATCACAAATATTCTGGTTGTAAATAACTATAGGGATATCGAAGAAGATCTTCAGAATGGCAAAAACACACTTGCCGTAAAATTCGGTGAGAGGTTTACTCGGATTCAATACGTAGTCTTCATGATATTGTCTTACGGAATTTTGTTTGTTGTATATTTTTCTCATAAGCAGAGTTTAATAGTATTTCTTCCTTTGCTCACCCTGCCTATGTCGTTAAAGCTTGTTAAAATGATCTACACATTAAAAGGAAGTGAGCTAAACAAAACCCTTGAACTAACTGCCAAACTTTCGGCAATTTACGGACTATTATTCGCAGCAGGTATTTTGGTATGACAATAAAAGAACTAAAGTATGTCCCGTTCTCACTGCCGTTTTCGAAAACGTTCCTTACGGCAAAACAAAAAATTAAAAACCGGGAAGGATTTATAATTAGGGTTGAAGATGAGAATGGAAATTTCGCTTACGGTGAAGCAGCACCGTTAATTGAATTCAACCCTGAAACGTTTAAAGATGCGGAAAATCAAATTTCAGAACTTTCAAAAAAGATCAAGAATCTTTCGTTCGATAATTATATTTCCGATGTGGTCGCCTTCATAGACGATTTGAAACTGTTGCCATCCGTCAGGTTTTCAATCGAACAGGCTTTGCTTGGACTGCTGCTGAAAAACGACAAAGACTTCATGATCTGCCAAATGCAGGTTAAAAACAGCACAATCATCCCCGTTAATGCCGTATTCGGCATTGGGAATGTTGAACAGGTATTTAAAGAAATCTCATCAGATATCAATTCCGGTTTTGATACTGTTAAGCTAAAGCTGGGAAGAAGCAACCTTGCCGAAGAAGAAAAATTAATTAAGATGATTCGCGACACGTTTGGCGGGAGCATAAAAATAAGACTGGATGCAAACAAGTCATGGAAATACGATCAAGCTTTGGCAAATCTAGAGTGCCTTGCCGAGTTCGATATCGAATTCATTGAAGAGCCGTGCATCAAAATTGAAGACACATTAAAATTAACCGGAGAATCTCCCATACCTATCGCTCTAGATGAAAACCTAAATACATTCAATTCGCTCAACTCCGTTTTAGAAGAAGGAAAAATCAAATTCCTCGTTGTAAAACCAATGATGATTGGGAGTATTTTCAACCTTCTGAATTTCATTTGTGAAGCTTCGCAAAACAATGTCATAATAATCATTTCCTCGGTTTTTGAAACAGTAATCGGGAGAAGCGCACTTGTATTTTTATCGTCGGCTATAACTCATGAGCATGCCCACGGAATCGGTACGGCGGAGTATTTTCAAAAGGATTTGGACAAAGACGCTTACCCGGTTCGTGACGGTTTTATCAATTTTGATCCCGAACGTTATCCCCCGGATTTTAATATCGAAAAACTTTTTAAATGATTAGTATTTCCAATAGAAGATATTGGTTGGACGAACAAGCCGAAGTCAGCGGCGATAATCCTGCAATCATTTCCAAAGATGTTTCACTTTCATATAAAGAGCTTTCTGAAAAAGTTAATAATGTCTATTCATTCCTAAAAGAAATTGGTACAATCGGAAAAGATCATGCGGCGATCCTCAGTGAAAACAACCTTGATTTTATTGTGCTCGTTCTCGCTTTGTGGAGACTCAACGCTGTCCCGGTTCCTTTAAATATCAGACTATCCTTAAATGAAATAAATTCTCAAGTTGAATTTTCCGATTCGAAATTTGTTCTTGTTCGTAAAAATTTGTCTTCCGCTTTTAATGGAACTAAAAATCCAATCGAGTTTCCATTTGAAAGAGAAACGGTCCCTGCCGAAAGGCATTTTTCCCCTAGCTTTGATTTAACAAACGATGCATTAATAATGTTCACTTCGGGTTCCAGCGGCAAACCTAAAGCAGTCGTTCATACATTTGAAAGTTTGTTCCATAGTGTTGAAGCTACCGATTCTTTGATCAACTTAAATAGTAATGACAGATTTTTGGCTTCACTTCCACTTTATCATATCGGCGGCTTTTTAATTTTTGTCAGGACACTCCTAACGGGCTCCACTGTTGTTATACCTGAATCTCTTTCTTCAGATAAAATTTACGAAACGATGAACGAATTTGACGTAAATTATATTTCAATCGTAGGTAAAACATTAAAGAGCTTTCTTGATGAGAAATTAGCTCCACCAAAAAGTTTGAAATACATTTTTCTCGGCGGCGGACCCGTAGATAAAAACCTAACTATTGAAGCAATTAAGAACGGCTGGCAGATAATTAAAGTTTACGGTTCAACCGAGACATGTTCTATGACTGCAGCCATTTTACCAGAAGAAATTTTACGAAAACCCTCCTCTTCCGGCAAACCGCTTTTAAACAATCAAATTATGATTGAAAAAGTTTCCCCAGATTCTGAGGAAGGCGAGATTGCAATAAAAAGTAAAAGCTTGTTCAAGGAATGTTATAAATCGGAAAAAGAGTTTTCTAAGACAGGATTTAAGAACGGTTACTTTCTAACCGGAGATATTGGTCATTTAGATGATGATGGATACTTATATGTTCACAGTAAAAGAGAGGACTTGATAATAACCGGCGGGGAAAATGTTAATCCTGGTGAAATCAAAAATGCGATTGAAAACTATGACAGAGTTGAAGAAGCATATGTCTTCGGCGTTTCCGATAAAGAGTGGGGACAAATAATCTGTGCAACGATTGTTCCAAAACAAAATATAAAGATTACAGAAGATGAAATAAAAGTATTTCTCAAAAAGTCTTTGGCAGGTTACAAAATTCCAAAAAGGTTTTTATTTGTTGAAGAATTACCAAAGACGGAACTTGGAAAAGTTCTAAAAGATAAACTAAAAGAAATGATTTAGAAAACTCCTGCGACTAACTATGCCCCGCTAATTTTCTATACAAACCGGCAGGCAATTCTATTTTCTCGAATTTCTTTTTGTCCGCACAAACATGAACGGTTTTTGCTTTTGCAACAATTTTCCTCGTAGAATTATAAAAGGTATAACTCAGCTCGAAAGAAGATTTTTTTAACTGCGAAACTGTCAATTTGACTTTAAGTTCATCTCCAGGCTTAACCGGCTGCAAGTAATCGGCTTCGGCATGTATGATCGGCAAAACATAATCTCTGTCAAAGAAAAAATTCTTTTCGGTTTTTAAGCTGCGCATAAATTCTTCGTAAGCAGAATGCGCAAACTTGAATAGACTCGCATAGAATATTATTCCCGCTGGATCGGCATCATAAAAAAATACCTTGACCTTTGTTGTAAACATTTCTTCAACTCAATTTTTCCTGAGCAAAATTTAATGATTACTATGCTCAGAAATAACCGATTTTTCCATATTTATTCTAAAAAGATTTATTTAGTTTTCCATTCAATAATTAGTTGTACGATGCGGAAAATAAAGACCGTTCACATATTAATAATTTTCCTTTTCGGCTCGTTATGTTACGGGCAAGGATTGAAAAAGGAATACTATCCCAACGGAAAGCTGAAATCCGAAGGAACGTATATAAATGGTGTAAAGGAAGGCGTTTATAAAGAGTACTATCAAAACGGTCAGCTATGGAAAGACTGGTACTTTCGAGACGGTAAAGAACAGGGAGTTTCTACATGGTACTTTGAAGACGGCGTAAAAAGTATGGAGTGGAATTATATCAACGGCAAACTTCGGGGAATTTCAAAATGGTATTATGAGACCGGCGAACTTTGGGCTGAACCGAATTATGTCAATGATGTTTTAGAGGGATTCTGCAAAACTTATTACAAAAGCAGTGCGCTGCAGGCAATCTGGAATTATCATAACGGGAAACTGAACGGGGTTTCAAAAACATTTTTCGAAAACGGTAAGCTGGAAGTTGAAAGGAACTACGTCAACGATAAACTCCAGGGAATTTCCAGAGTGTATTACGATTTCGACCAGGTTGCACTCGAAGCAAATTATAAGGATGATAAACTCGATGGAACATCGTACATCTACTATCCCGACGGCTCGATAAAAGTGATTGATGTATACGATAACGGGCAAATCGTAAAGCGAACCAGGTACGGCATCGACGGAAAGTTCGACAAGATAGAAGAAAACTTCAACGACTTCTACGACGAAGGAACGATGCGAGCCGAGTTGAAATTCAAAGAAGGAAAAAAGAACGGCTTGAAAAGGAACTATTACCCCGACGGTTTTTTGAAATCGACTTTGAAATACGTCGATGACAAAATAGAGGGCGAAGCTTATTTCTATCATGACACAGGCATCTTAGCGGAAGTTGCGGAATACAGAGATAATATAAAGGATGGAAAAGCAAGCGTCTACAGCAAAGAAGGAATTAAGCTTGAAGATGCAAATTACATGAATGGGAAGAAATACGGTACGGCAAAAACATATTATGATTCGGGAGAATTGAAATCGGAGAGAAATTATATTAACGGCACACTAAACGGAACCGTAAAGACTTATTACAAGTCGGGCAAGCCATTAGCGGAAGAATATTACAGCAAAGGGTTGAAGGATGGAATTTCGAAATGGTATTATCGGAACGGGCAGATATCCAACTTCGCCACTTACAAAAACAATATGCTCAACGGAACATATTATACTTATTTTGAAAACGGCAGGATTAAAAGAATAGCGGAATATAAAGACGATGATCTGGTTAAAGAAACTCTTTACAATCAAGATGGGAAGAAAATTTCCGAACATGAGTTTGCTGACAATTCTAAATAATCTTCTCAATAACAAACCGATCCATAAAATTACTGCCGAATGCCAATGAGGGTGTCTTTGTGCCCGGCCCAACTTCTCCATGTAAAACTCTTATTACAGATTCTGCAGCACCGACAGCGGTTAAATTATAACCTTCCATAACTTTGTATGCTTCATCATAAGTTTCACCTTTTTCATTTTTAACCCTTCCCCAAATATAAGTTACAGTACTATCTCTTTGGTTTTTATTCGGACCGGTAAAATTATTCTTGATAAATCCAGATATCACATTCTTCAGTATTTTCAACGAAATAATCCTTTGAATAACAGGAACTAACCATACGGCATTATACAGAAACTTTGGCACTCCCAGGTAAACTTCAACATTTGGAATTCCCGTTGAGCAAAACGATGAGAAAACGTCGCCCCAGGGAATCGATATACCGCTAAAATCAAAATCGTTTCTCTTAACGGAGATTTTATATTCCCCAATTTGTGATTCGATTAACTTCCCTTCTCTTCTGATTCTGCCGGTAGCCCCTAAAAATTCTATTGTAGTAAGCCAGGTTCCCCTCGAAATTTTTCCTTTCTTATTCAACAAACCAAGCATTAAATGTTTTGCATCGGGCATTTTTTCCGAAAGACGTTTTGCCAAACAATCTGTCGGTATAATATCGAAACCAACACTCGGCAGAATTACAATCCCGGATTTCTTTGCTGCATCATCATTTTCAAATGCTGTTTGAAGTACGGGAATTTCACCGGTTATATCAAGATAATTTGCTTCTGCTTCGAGACAAGCTTCAATTAATTGCTTAGCGGTATATTTGAAAGGACCGGCACAATTCAAAACCGTATGAAATTCTTTTATGTTTTGAACCACACTTTCAATTTCACTGAGATCAAAAATTTTGTATGGAAGATTAAGTCTTTGGGAGACTTGTTTTACCGCTTTCTCATTTCTACCGGCTAAAACCGGTTTAATATTTCTTTTTAAAAGTTCTTCAATGATTAGTCCGGCAGAGTAGCCGTTTGCACCGTAAACTAAAAGGTCATTTTTATCAGGCTTCATTTAAGCAAAAAAATCTTTTAAGTTAATCATGTCAATCACTTTATTACCTAGCAAGTAAAAACCGTTGTCCGTAGGACTCATTCGGAGAAACGGTTGCAAAAAGTGGTTTTCGTTTTATTAACCTACGACTTTGGTATAACCATCCCTTCGGGAAAGTCGTGGGTTAACGATAAAAAGCAAGAGTAAAAACCGTTTTAACGGTTTATAAAAACAGTCAACTCACGCGCTCACTAAAAATCGAATCACTGTAATTCTTCAATCCATCCGAAGTAAAAATCCGCAGCTTGCTTTTGAACAAGCAGGTTCACACAGAAGCAAAGGTATTACGCTTCAGAAATATTATCTTCGGCATAATCTGCAATTTCCTACGGGAGTTTATCCAATAGAATACGGCATAATAAATTCCCATCAAGATAAGCCCGATCAAGAAGGAGAATAATTCCCTATCTTCACTTGCAGGTAATATTGACAATCCGCAAAGGATACATACAAACATCAATGTAAGCGGAACTAAATAAAGAAGTATTGACAGACCCAAAAGTTTTCTGCCTTCTATTGAGATCTTAACCTTGTCCCCCGTTTTGACGCCGTAGGGATCAATCACTCTAATTGTTTTGTTTGATCCGCTTCCGGGTTTGCAGATTATCTTTGCCGAACACTCGTTACAATTTTCACTTTCGGTAACGGTTATTTCGGCAAATCCTTCTTCCACCGAAGCAACAATACCTTCTTCGACTAACATTTCTCTGTACATTTCAATTAACGCTAATTGTTCTTTCTTTTATTTTTTGAACCGCATTAGTACTGCATTTATCAAAAGGAATTTTTGATTCGTCAAGTTTATCATAGTTAATAACTCCGAGATAGTCAACCATTTCAATTCCGCCGTCTGATTTTCTTGCGCAGATTCCGCAGCCTATGCATGATACCGAACAAATATCTTTAGAACGTTTCGGCTCATCGTGATTTTTACAGAATACAAAAACTGTTCGGTCTACCGGGTGCATTTCAATAACGTTCCGCGGACATGCTTTCGCACATATACCGCAGCCGGTACAAAGTTCTTCTATTACCTCGGGCAGCCCGTTTTCATTTATAAACAATGCATTAAACTGGCATGCATTTACACAATCGCCGCCGCCCAAACAACCGTAATAACACATTTTGTCCCCGCCGGAAACTATCGACATCACCGAGCATGTCGCTGGTCCAATATAGTTTACACCCTTCCTTACTGCTTCCTTTTTTCCACCCAGGCATAAAATTCTCGGAATCATTTTAACACTATCACCTGCATCAACTCCGAGTAACGAGGCAATTTCTTGGGCAACATCTTCCCCGCCAACAGGGCAGCCTGTCGGGACTGCTTTTCCTTCAACGAGTTTAACCGAAAAGTCGTAGCAACCGGCATTTCCGCAGCCGCCGCAATTTGCACTGGGCAAAAGCTCGTTGATCTTTCCTATTAACGGGTTTTCATAGACGTGCAATTTTTTGTCTGCTATTGCAAGTCCGCCCGCAAATAAAAAACCTAATCCGCCCATTGTTGCAAGTGCAATAATCAAAGTCGATTCCATTACATCCTCGTAAAATATTTACCAAAACCGGAAGACATCTTAACGTTCCCGGTTGTATCAACAATTAACCCTTCAATTTCCGGCAGCGATTCGATCAACTTCATCCCTTTTTCCAAACCTAAAACAAAAACTCCCGTAGCTAGGGCATCTGCCGTGAGATCGTCGTCTGCAATTATTGTAACTGCTTCACATTCGTCTACCGGGTAACCGGTTAACGGATTAAGAACGTGAGAGTAACGTTTCCCTCTATTCTTAAAATATTGCTCGTAATCTCCCGAAGTTGCAACAGACTTACCGTTAATGATCAGCGTTCCCAAAATTTGATTCCGCTCTCTAGGATGTTGAATACCGATCTTCCAATCTTTCCCTTTTGCTTCTATTTCTCCCCCGGCATTCACCAAATATTTTTCGATGCCGAGTTTATCAAGAACCGCAGATGCTCGATCCACACCGTAACCTTTTGCAACAGCTCCAAAATTAAACTTAACAGTATGTAACTTTTTTACTTTATTATCGTTCAGTAACTCAACATTTTTCCAGCCGACTTTTATTAAAGCATTTTTGACAGCTTGCTCTCCCGGCATTCCCGGTTTTCCTTTTTCAAATCCGATCAAATCGATCAGATTACCTGCGACAGCATCAAAAGCACCGGATGTTATTTTGTTAAACCTGCCACACTCTTTCAGCATGAAATATGTTTCATCATTTACACTTATTATCGAGCCTTCATCATTATTGATCTTAGCAACATTATTACCTTCAATATATGTAGAGAACATGGTGTCGATGCGTTTAAATTCGTCGAAAGCAAAATCGATTGCTGCATTTGCTTCCCCCTCGTTCAAACCGGCAATCTGTATTTCAACTGTCGTTCCCATTGCAATTGTGGTTCTCTTAACAATCTCATCGTTTTTGTTCGAACATGAAACTGCAAGAAAAACAGTAACTAACATAATCAAAGTAGTCGCACATATTCGGTAAACATATTTTAAATTTCTAAAAAACATTATATCATTCCCGCAAAACCCATGAATGCAAGTGCCAAAATTCCGGCAACTATTAAAGTTATAGGCGCACCTTGAAACGGTTTCGGAACGTCGCCGATTTCCAGTTCCTCTCTAATTCCCGCCATGATTGTTAATGCAAGTACGAAGCCGGAACCGGAACCAACACCGAAAATTAAACTCTGCATAAAAGTATAATCTCTCAACACAAGAAAAAGTGCAAGACCTAAAATTGCACAGTTAGTTGTTATCAAAGGAAGAAAAATGCCGAGCGCCCTGTACAGCGGCTGACTCACTTTTTTAATTACCATTTCAACAAACTGAACCAGCGATGCAATCACTAAAATGAACGAGGGAATTTCAAGAAATTCAATATGATAAACAACCAGAACTTTATGAAACAGCAACCAGCTTACTGCGGCAGTTAATACCATCACAAACGTTGTTGCCAGTCCCATCGAAAAAGCAGAAGACAATTTGTTGGAAACGCCGATAAACGGGCAAATCCCGAGAAAGTAAGAAAGAACAAAATTATTTATTAATGCAGCCGATATGAAAATTATCAACAGATCCATGTTAAATCTCCTGTTCGGTCGGGACGGAAGAAATTACCACTTTGTATTTCTTAACTATTTCTTCCTGTTCCAATCTCTTTTTTCTTGCAACGTAAGCGTTTGAAAAACCGATCAACAAACCGTATGTAATAAAAGCACCTGCCGGCAGTATCATAACAACCAGTGGATTGAAACTATCCGGCAAAATTGAATAGCCCAAAATCGTTCTCGACCCAAGTAGTTCGCGTATGCTTCCTATCACTACCAAAGCAAGAAAGAAACCGGAACCGTTTCCCAATGCATCTAGCACGGAACGAAGCGGATTGTTTTTCGATGCAAATGCTTCGGCGCGACCGAGAATAATACAATTAACAACTATCAAAGGAATGAACGGTCCAAGTGCTTTGCTCAAAGCAGGGAATTGAGCTTTCATTACAAGATCTACAATGGTTACAAACGAAGCGATGATTACAATATACGCTGCTATTCTAACTTGATTTGGAATCAACTTTCTAACAAGTGAGATTAAAAAACTTGAAAACACAAGAACAAATGTTGTTGCGAGAGCCATCGCAATTCCGTTAAGCGCAGAAACCGTAACTGCAAGTGTAGGACACGTCCCGAGAATCTGCTTGAAGGTCGGGTTAATTTCCCAGACACCTTTAAAATACTCATGCCATAGAGAAACTTGTTTTTTCATTTACTGCCTTCCTCCAAAATTTTTCTGGTCTTTGCAATTCCTTCGTTTAAAATTGCAACTACACTCTTTGAAGAAATCGTTGCACCGGTTATTGTTTGAATCTCATTCGGCTTTGAAGGCGAAACGCCTTTTACCCATTCAATATCAGGTGAGACAAGTAAATTTTTAAACTGCCCCTTATAATTATCTTCGGTTATCTTTGAACCGAGGCCTGGAGTTTCTACCTGCTCGAGAATTTCAAGCGACTTCATATTTTTTAAGTCTTTATCGAGACCAGCTATTAATCTTATTTTTCCCTGGAACCCATTTCCTTCATAAACAAGCGAGTAACCAATAGGTGCTTTTTCTTTATCAAAAACTTTATAAAGCTCTATCTCTTTCGTATTAACTCTTTCATAAGAAACACCCAAGGGCTGAACAAGGAAAATCGCTTTCTCCGTTTCGAGTTTTTTATTCGCTACAATCAGCGGGTCGGCCCAATTACTAACAAACGAAAGAGAACCGCCGGCAAGTATCCCGATTATCATTAGAGTCAATACCATGTGAACGGCAACTTTCATTTCGCTTCTCCAAAAATTCTCGGCTTCGTGTAACGGTTAATTAACGGAACAAACGCATTCATAAACAATATAGAATACATTACTCCTTCCGGCAAACCGCCGAACAACCGGATAACTACTAAAACGAGTGAGATGCTCAAACCGTAAATCCACATTCCCTTTGACGTTATCGGCGAAGTAACCCAATCTGTTGCCATGAAAAAAGCCCCGAACATAAAACCTCCGGCAAAAAGGTGGAACACAGGATTCGGAAATTTAACTGGGTCAAAAACCCAGAAGACGCCGCCGAAAACGAGAATCCCTACAATCATTGCAAGCGGAACACGGTAGTTTACAACACCGATAAAGATCAAAAACAGTCCACCGATTAAAATTGCAAGTGCGGAAGTTTCCCCTATCGATCCGCCTATGTTACCCACAAAGAGAGGTTGAACCTGTGTAACAACTTTGTCAAACTTATAAGCAGATAAAGGTGTTGCTGACGTTACAGAATCGACGGCAAAATTTGGTTTTGCCCAGGTTGTCATCGTAACCGGAAAAGCGGCTTGCAAAAACGCTCTTCCTACAAGAGCCGGATTAAAAATATTATAACCCAATCCGCCAAAAATTTCTTTGCCGATTGCAATAGCAATAACGGCACCGATTGCAGTAGAAGCTAAAGAAAAATTCGGAGGGAGAATCAGTCCGAGAAGAAGTCCGGTAATTATTGCACTTCCGTCCGTGATAGTTACTTTTCTTTTTCTAATTTTCTTTATAACCGCTTCCGTTCCGACAGTAAAAAACACACTCACCGCCAAAATCAAAATTTGGTAGATTCCGAAAAAAAATAAGGCTGAGGCAATTGACGGTACCAAAGCAAGAATTACCAGCTTCATCGCTTTATCAGTGGACCATGCCGAATGAACGTGCGGTGAACTTGTCAGTATTAATTTGTAAGCCGGATTAACAGTAGTTGTTTCCATTTCCCAATATCTATTCTAGTATATTTTCTCCATCTATCAAACGCATGTACATAAATCGGTTCATGCACTAAGCCTTTCCTTTTGTAATTTTATTGCTTCTTGTTTCCCTAATCTAATCCACTGGACAAGAGGAATATTTGCCGGACATGTAAATGTACACGTCCCGCACTCCATGCAAACAGTTATACCAAGCTGTTCCGCATCTTCAAATCTTTCGAGCTGAGAAAGTCTTGCAAGCCTAGTCGGCATTAAATTAAGAGGACATACTTCAACACATTTTCCGCAGCGCAGACAAGGCGTTTGATCATAATCATTAACTTCATCTGCAGTTAAAACCAAAATGCCGGAAGTTGCTTTCATAACCGGTGCAGAAAGATCAAACTGAGCAAAGCCCATCATCGGTCCGCCCACCACGACTTTAACCGCATTTTCTTTAACACCGCCGCAAAAATCTAGAACATCTTTTATCGGTGTACCGACTCTCACAATCAAATTTCTTGGTTGATTAATCCCCTTTCCCGATACAGTTAACGCGGCAGTAATTTGCGGTTCACCTTTTACAACAGCATTGTAAATTGCAACCGCTGTTCCGATATTTTGTATAACAACACCTACATCAAGGGGCAGTTTATCGGGAGGCACTTCTCTTCCGTTGACAGCTTTAATCAACATTTTTTCGGCACCTTGTGGATATTTTGTTTTCACTACTGCAACTGAAATGTTCTCTGAATTGCTCAAAACTTCTTTAAATATTTCTATCGCCTCAGGTTTATTATCTTCAATACCGATAAACCCTCTATCGACTTCAAGTGCCTTCATTATTAATTTTAAACCGGAAATTACTTCGCCGGTTTTTTCAAGCATCAGTCTATAGTCACGTGTTAAGTATGGTTCACATTCGCAACCGTTAAGTATTATAGTATCGATCTTTTTATTATCCGGCGGGGTAAGCTTAACATAAGTAGGAAACGCAGCACCGCCCTGTCCAACTATGCCGGCAAGTTTTACTCTTTCTCTAATTTCTTGGGGGGATACTGCTTCGGGATTCAACGGCGGCATTGTTAAAAAAGTTTCTTCAGGCAGTGAATCGATTATGATCGCCTCTTTCATAAAACCGGTTGTGTTGATACTGCTTGTAATCTTCGAAACTTTCCCGGTTACCGAACTATGAACAGTTGATGATATGAACCCGTCTTGTTCGGCAATAACTTCTCCTGTTTTAACTTCACTTCCCTTTTTAACCAGCGGTTTAGCCTGTTTTCCAAGGTGTTGCGCAAGAGGAATAACTACCTGTTTTGAAACCGGTATAATTTCAAATTGAAGATTTTCTGTTAATTCTTTTTGTTCATTGGGATGAATACCGCCGTGAAATGTTTTGTTGAACGAAAGGAAATTCATTTTCTACACAAGATAATTTCAAGATTATCACATGAGACATAAACTATGCCAGCCAAATACAAATAATATTTTCAACAACTACTAAATAACGCTGAAAAATGTCTCCAATTCACCAGAATAAAGTAATATTGTAGATAAGATTTTAGGTTATTTTCCAGAATTGAAAATTGTTTTTTTGGTTTTTGAAATTTCTGATATAAATTTTTTTATACGTTTATATTATGAGGTTTTATTTTTT